>NZ_JAWOCL010000040.1:0-10904 GCF_046483825.1 Sodalinema sp. | reverse complement strand
ACTCGAAATCCCGAATCGTAACGTCGGGTGAAACAGCGACATCATAAAAAAGGCACTGTGGGCCGCCTGTTCCTCCACCTGCCAATTTTTCTGGGGGTGAACCAAATCGACAAGGTCGCTTTTATCTTTCCAATGATTAACAGGATAGGCCCCATGAAAACGAAGAATCCCCGGTTGAGTCTGTCGTGTTCCATCAACCACCACCTCACCACCGCAATACTGGAGAATGCGCTGGGGAAACACCTGCTTACAGGCGCGCCGAAAGGCCCCTTTCATACTCGAACCGGGATAAAACGGGCAACCCGTACCACTAATTACCGGGCGAATAATGCTATCATCCTGGCCGCTATTGGTGACAAAGCGCCAGCTAATTTGATACTCCTTGGTTTTGACCCCTTCCGGGAACTCAGGAGCGTCTTGTAATGCGCCCCGCAACCACTCTTTCACCCAAATATAGGCTTGATTATGGGCGGCATCGTCTCCTTTTAGGTCGGGATTAATGCGTTGAACTTGAGAGCGTCCTTCAATTTGGGCGCGAAAGGCTAGGGGAACTCGGTCAGCATTCATAGTGACGTTAAAGGATAAAGGATAAAATTTGGAGATCCTAGAATGGAGACGGATAAAAAGGGTCTTCTGGGTTCAGTGTAATCCGCCAAAAATATGGCGGATTATATCTGTTGCTGTAGGGGCGAAAAATCCCCTCCTGGGAGGGGCTAGGGGTGGGTTCCTCTACAATTTTGTCTCCCCGGCAATAAATTACAGCCTATATTCTAAAGACCCCACAAAAATTGCCAACCCTGAGAATAAATGGGGGAATTAGGATTTGTAGCGTTGCGTCCACCAAATAGCACAATCGCAAAGTTGGGTTAGGATAGCAAGGGCAATTTTGCGATGGTCTTGGTCGAACTCCCAGAGATTAGTGGCATCGTTGGGTAGGGCAATTCCTGCATCTTGAAGAATCGTCGCTAAGGTGTGCCACATCGCTCGCCAGTATGCCGCTTTGTCGCCATCCAAGCGATGCTGTTCCCCCCAAAATCGTTCTAAGCCAAACGCAACAGTACTACGCATTTTATGCACTTGATTGAGAATCTCATTATCCAACTCTTTCCGTTGAAACACCAAATCGTGAGCGTAGCGATCAAGGGAATAGGTTTCCCAGCCAACCTCCGGGGACTGATTCGTCGTGGACGTCGCCTGAGACATTTTCTTCTTGTTCTTTTTATCTTTCGGTTTAGCCATGATTTTAAGATCTGTCGATTCAAACGTGAACAGCATTAAGTTTGGGGCAATTGACGATGAAGCCTGACCCAACAGTGACCGAAGCCAATCGACTCCAACCCACCCAAATACATCTCATCTTCATTGATGGTGTTATCCCCAAACGGCGGCCAGTCTCGTAACTCCTCCTCCCGCCGTAACGCCACCGGAAAGACCATAATTGTGCTTTCAGGTAACGCTTCCGTATTAAAAAATTGACCCCCCTCCACCTTTTTTTCCTCATCGCAAAGTTTGACCCGACTTTGACGATAAAGAGCCATATCATGAATCATCCCGATTTCATCGTCCGCCACGATGACCGCCGGACGTTCCTTTCGATCTGGAAACCAATCCTGCAAATTGTCTTTCGCACCGAGTTTGAGAAAACCAAAGTTGAAAAACAGCTTGTACTGACCATCAATCTGTAGCGCGTTGAGGCTGTCAGAGGCGGTGTAAAGGTCTGGTAATTCCGCACTTATTCCCGTAATGCGTTTATAGCGTTGCAACAGACGTGGACAACTGACCCAAACCACCGGTTGACCGGGACAAAACACCGGAAGCCAGACGATGGACGCATACTCAAACTTCACCCGAGATTCCGTGGTACTGTCGGGGACTCCCGGTTCGGCTTCATGTCCATACCAGTACTGTTCATCTTGGCCGTCCTGAAAGCGCATTTCCGCGCGAAAGCGACCGCGCAGGGAACTTCCGGGGATAATCCCAGTTTGAGTGAAGGGGTCACGAAAAATCAAATTGAGATTACCGCTTTCCTCTCCAGCGGTGGCGCCAACGTGGAGGGGAGACAGGGTTTCGATAATTCCGTAAGCTTTTTGATACATTAGTGTTATGTGAAGTCGTGTTTGAAGGGGTACTGCAATAATCGTTGAAAGGACTACAAACCAGTAACATTGAGAGGGAGGCCAAGGCCACAACCGATGTGCTTGAGGCTATATCCTTCCTTGGGATACCAGGCTTCGGGACTCTCCCACCAGGTCTGGTTGAGAGGGTCATCGAAGATGTACACAGCGCCGGCTTTGACAGCGTAGCGTCCTCGTCCTAAGCGTCCCGTGTCCCGGCTTCCGTCCGCTTTGCTGCGTCCACCGGCGCGAAAGCGAAAGGGAACGGCTTTGGCGGTGAGTAACCATCGCGGTTTGGGGAAATCGGGATGTTGGGAGTAGCGGTGAGAGAGACGATTCGACCCCCAAACTCCTGGGGTGAGGAGAGCGAAACTGCGGCGGATGGGTTGTTGTAGCAGGGAGACCAGGGGATGGCTATCCTTGAGTTCGTGAGATTCGATTTCGACGAGATGGTTTTCGCCGCCAAAGCGATACCATCCCGCTTCCAAGGGAACGGTGGAGAGGTACAGAAGACAGGCGTTGTCATCGAGTTGGACGGCGTTTTCGAGAAATAAGCCGTCTTTGTCGCGCACACATCGTTCGTTGGCTTTCAAGCGAGGATGAAGCATGGAGAGATATTTCCAAGGCTCTTTGGCGACGGCATTTTGTTGTAATAAGGTCTGGGAATCTTGGTTCCAGGCGGATAGTTTTTGCCATTTAAATGCGGGTATCATCTCAGAATCGGGGTTCGACTGTTGCCAGCCGTTGTCGTGCAGTTCCCAGGTGTTGACCTCGGCGTTGCCAATCATCTTTGTCGAAGGGAGCGGCACGTAAAACTCTTGGGAGGCTTTAAATTCATCTAGGTTTGCCCAAAATGGACCGGCGACAAAAAGATTTTCGCTCAACTCCTCTTGACTGGTAAATTTTTGGGATTTATTGGCGCTAAAGATGAGTCCAGAAAGGGTGTAAGCATCGGGAGGAAATTTAGTTTGAGCGCGTCCAACGAGGTTTTCTGGGGAGAGAAAGCCACCGGCGCTGGCGTAGAGGAAACCCAGGGGTTGAATGGTGATGAGATAGCGAAACATAATTGAGGGATAGAGGGGGAAATCAGGTCAATTTAAGCAGGTTAATTTAATCGGGTTAATTTAACGACGGAAATGCCAACCGATGGACACCAGTTCGTCAAACCAGTTGATGAAGGCTTGCTGTACGCGATTTTGAGTCCAGTGAGGGGGTGGGTTGGTTTCAAAGAGTTCTTGGAAGAGGTAATCGCCTAATTTTCCGGGTTCAAGGTGGGTGAAGGGAGCGCACGTTGGCTTAAAATAAATGTTAGCCAGGGCGATCGCGATCGCCACATCGCCATGACCTGACCGTTCATCCTCCCACTCATCTGAATCGAAGTCGTCTGAACGGGAACTGGTGGCGATCGCATGTCGTGCTTTCAGTTGCGCCATGTCGTTATACAAATGTCCCCAATTTTGTCCACCATCGCGATCGCAATAGCAGTCAAGAATCGAGAGATAGGACCAAGGACAAGTCCATTGCACAAACTGGCCGCTATTAAAGACCACGCGCAGAGTGAGGCGATCGCGTCCGAGGTTCTTAGAGCGTCTCTCCGCTTCCCGACAATGCTGTAAAATATCCCGTTGTGGGACGCTATGACCCGCCCAAACAAAGCCAACACTCAGACCAATCTTTTGACCATGTTCTTGCCATTTTTCCGGAAGGTGTTGCAGCCAATTCCAGGAATTGACCTTTAAGGTTTGGGTCGCCTCATGTAAGGCGTTCCCGGTTAAATCAGTCGTTCTATCGTACACGACCCCGAGGAAATCATCCCCACCCGCATAAATAACACGACCGAGCGATTTAGGAAAATTTTGCTCGAATTGTTTGCCCCAATGTCGCATTTCCTCGCTAAAGTCTTTCAAGGTGCGATCGGCATTTTCCCCATCTCCCAATTGCTTGAGATGGTCGCCGACTTTATCGCCATCCCCCATAAACCAACCCGTCCAGCGTCCGGGGGTTTGGGTGTCCGGGTTCGGATGTCGGATAACATCGGAGAAATTTCGCTCTAGTCTGGGGAAGTCGTCGCCGATTTTTGCAGCAATTTGAGGATGAGTGACCAACCGTTTGACCAGTTCGGGAATACTGACCCGTTCTGAAGCGTCTAGGAATTTTCCTTCTGGGATTTCGTCGCGTCTTTTTCCTTCCAAAACCGCTGCAAGTTGCTGGTAAAAGTGAGCGATGGTGTCGTGTTCTTCTCTGTAGCGTAAAAACTTGGGATTGCGGCGAATTGAACCGAGTTCGTTCCAGGCGATCGCATCAGTTCCCGATAAACTCGAACTTTCACCAATCCAATTGACTGCACTCCAATCTCGCCCCAGTTTTCGTCGTTCCAAGTCATACATCGCCTCAGAAATGCTCTCGCCCCAACCCCAGAAAATTTCCCAACTGTGGTGTCGCCAAAGCGTCCATTCTCGCTCCCAGTGATAGTCATAATCGCCAAGTTTTTCCTCAACCCAATCTTGACAGTCTTTTAACAAAAGACTCCAACCATCAAATAGGGCTTTACGAATGATATCTTCGGGTAAGATCCCTTTAATTAAGATACGGTTCGGAAGTCCTTTTGTGGTCTTAGGGTCGCCAGGACAAATCACCGAAATTGACTCGCTCTGTGCTTCCGCTGCGTTGGTAATTTGTCGGCTGAGGTAGGAGAGAATTAAAGACGCACCGTAGAGATCGCGCAGTTTACGGGATTTTTCGATGAATCCCTGAACAGGAGCAAATGTGGTAGCAGTATATCCAGACATAACGCCAATAGAATTGGGGAACACTGTTGTTTAAAGAACCTGTTTAAAGAACCTGTTTAAAGAACCTGTTTAAAGAACGCCGGAAGACCACTTGACCACCGCATAACGGCTTGAGGTGAGTCGTCGCAGACAGTCATGAGCAAATGGGCCGCGTTCAGGTCTGATGATGACGGGACTTCTGGAACCTTAATCTATCTCTCAGGAAAATTGCCAATCGTTTACGAAAAACTGCCCTGATTGTCATAAATATTAACATCAAGACGCGAGATTAAGGGAGACTTCGCAACCAATGGCTGGGGAGATTCACCGAGCGAAAGAGATGTTGTGTAGGAGCCGTTTCCCCCTGTCGCCTGTCTAATTGGGGTTATGATTTTTATAGCTGTCACGGACTGGCCGTTGCCCGTTCAACCGGACGATTCAGCAGCGGAACCTGTCAGTGACCATTAAGCTTAAAATGTCCAACAGAGCGGTGACAAGATGTCCCCCTCGACGTTTGTTTGCAGACCTAAGCCAAGTATTGAGACTTGAAACTCGCTAATTGAGAAGTAATTTCAAGAGTTTTCTATTATGCTGTAGTTAGATATCTCCCGATTAGCGCGTTCCTATGTCTAGTTCCTATGGTAATGACGATTTGGCGGCCCCTGAGTTAAGAGCGGCGATTCTGCCTCATCCCCTGGTGATCGCTCCTGATGCGACCGTCGGCGAGGCGATCGCCGCCATGAGCGGTTTTCCCGATTCAGGAGCCTCAGACTTAGACCGCCACGGCGATCGCCCCGCGTCTTCGAGTTGCGTTGTGGTTGTGGTGAACACCGATCAGATTGTTGGTATTCTCACCGAACGGGATATTGTTCGTTTGAGCGCCCAAAACCAACTGTTTGATCATCTCCCGGTGCGTTCGGTCATGACTCAGCCCGTCGTGACCCTGAAAGAGTCAGAGTTAACGGATATCTTTAACACTCTCAGCGTTTTACAACAGCATCGTTTGCGCCATTTGCCCATTGTCGATGACCAAGAGCGCCTCATTGGTCTGATTGGCTACGAAAGCCTGCAAAAACTGACCCGTCCCGTAGATTTGATGCGATTGCGGTTGGTGGGGGAAGTGATGACCCGCCATGTCATTACCGCACCAGCCGATCGCCCCCTCCTAGACATCGCTCAATTATTGGCGCAAAACCGCATCAGTTGCGTGGTTCTGTCCCAGCCCCACCATCCCCCCGATACCGCCAGAGAGCGTCCGGTGGGCATTATCACCGAGCGGGATATTGTGCAATTTCAAGCGGTCGGAGGGAGTCTCACCGAAACCCGCGCCCAAGCGGTGATGAGTTCTCCCCTGTTTACCGTTCACGCCGATGACAGCCTCTGGGCCGCCCAGCAACAGATGGAGGAACGGCGGATTCGGCGGGTGGTGGTCACCTCAGATGAGGGGGAGCTAGTGGGACTTGTCACCCAAACTACCCTTCTACGGGCGTTTAACCCCATTGAACTCTATTATTTGGCAGAAAACCTCAAACAGCAGGTCAACCGCTTAGAAGCCGAAAAACTGGCGCTGCTGGAATCTCGTAACCGGGAACTGCAAGTCGAGGTGGCGACACAAACCCAGAGGATTCAATCTCAAGCCCAGCGCGATCGCCTGCTGCTGCATATTTCCACAACCATTCGCAATTCCCTAGACTTAGCCACCATTCTCCAGACCGCCGTGGATGAAGTGCGGCAGGTGTTGAGCTGCGATCGCGTCATTATCTACCAACTTGAAGACAATTTGAACGGTGTCGTCATTGCCGAATCGATTATTGCTGGCGGTCGGTCCGTGTTGCACAGTGAAGCCAATGACCCCTGTGTGACGCCAGAGTGGCTCGAACCCTATCGCCAAGGTCGCGTGCGGGTGGTGCGAGACATTTATGATGAGTCCATGACCCTGTGCCATCAGGAGCTGTTATTGAGCTTTGATATTCGGGCTAAGCTGATGGTGCCGATTGTCGTCGATGAGCGCCTCTGGGGGTTGATGATCACCAGTCACCGAGATCAGCCCCGAGATTGGCAAACCGGGGAAATCGAACTCTTGCAGGCCCTCTCGATCCAATTGGCGATCGCCCTCAAACAAGCCACCCAACATCAACAACTCCAGAACGAGATTAACCAGCGCCAAACCGCGCAACTGGCCCTAGCATCTTTAAATAGCGAACTTGAAAGCCGAGTCGAGCAACGCACCGCCGAGTTACAAGCTCGCGAAGCCCGCTATCGTGGCCTCATGGAAGGCGCGAGTGATGCCATTCTCCTAGCCAGCCCCGATGGCTACCTCCTCGAAGTCAACCGCGCCGCCGAAGAGTTATTTGGCTACTCCCGCGAGGAGTTCAACGGAGAGGGAACAGAGCGATCGCCCCTACATTTCAGCCAACTCCATCCCCCCGAGGAATTAGACCGCATTCTCAAGGATTTTGAGCGGATTTTTGAGCAAAAACAGCTTTGGGTCTTAGATACCCGGATTCTCAAGGCCGATGGCTCAGAGATTCCCGTTGATATCTCAGGAAGCCTGATTAAAGTGGGCCAGACCCATATTGTCCAAGGGATATTCCGGGATATTCGCGATCGCGCCGCCTTTGAGGAAAAACTACGCAGCAGTGAAACCGAGTTACGCAGCGTCTTTGAAGCCATGGGGGATCTCATTTTAATCATTGCCCCCGATCGCGATGAAGTGCGAGTGATGCCCACCCGCCACCAAATGCTCGACCCCCAAGCCACCGAGATTCTCAATCAAACTCTCGATTTTCTATTTCAAGAAGAATCAAAATCCCGCAGTCAATCGCCGATTGTGGAAGCCTTAACCACGGGAAAAACGGTGTCATTTGAGTATCAAATCGACCTGGAGCATCGTAGCATCTATTTTGAAGCCAGTATTTCTCCCATGAGCGATCGCCAGGTGATTTGGGTCGCCCGGGATATGACCAAACGCCAACAAGCCGAGGCGGAAATTTTCCAACTCTCCCAACGGCTCAAAATTGCCTTATCTTCGGGAAACATCGGCTTTTGGGATTGGGATATTCGCCAAAATCAAATTACTTGGGATGGGCAGATGTATGCTCTCTACGGGGTTAATGATTCGTTAGAGTCGTCGAACCCAGAATCCGTAGTCACTTACGAAGTTTGGGCTAATGGCGTTCATCCCGACGATCGCCAAGCCGCCGAAGACCTCCTCCAGAAAGCCGTTGTAGGGGGAGCCGACTATAACACGGAATTTCGCGTCCTGCATCCCGATGGCAGCCTCCACTATATTAAAGCCTCTGGGTTAGTGGTTCGGGATGAAGCCGGTCAGCCAAGCAGCATGATTGGGGTGAATTTAGATATCACCGACATCCGCCAAGCTCAAGCCGCTTTACAAGCCAGTGAAACTCGTTTTCGGCGTGTATTTGACTCCAACGTAGTGGGGATGATGTTTACCAATTTTGCCGGAGACATCATCGAGGCGAATGATCGCTTTTTAGAGATGTTGGGCTATAGCCGCGCCCAAGTCGAGGCGGGTTTAATGAACTGGTCAGAAATCACCCCCCCTGACTATCGAGAACAGGATTTGCAGGTGATTGAACATCTACGCCAATCGGGATTTATTCACCCCTTTGAAAAGGCGTATCGGCATCACGATGGACATTTGGTGTTTGTGTTAATTGGGGTAGCAATGTTATCTCAAACCGATGAGAGTTGCGTTTGTGTAGTGGTGGATATTAGCGCCCAGAAAGCGGCACTTCAGGAACGCACCAAAGCAGAACAGGCTCTGCAAGAAAGTAAACTGCGCTTAGAACTAGCTCTCGACTCGGCCAATACAGGACTCTGGGACTGGAATATGCAGGCCGGGACCATGTGGTTTAATAAACCATGGAAATCCATGCTGGGTTATGAGGAGCATGAGATTGAGAACAAGTTGACGGAGTGGGAAAATCGGATTCATCCTGACGATTTAGGCAAAATTCACGAGGACGTAGAGCGACATATTCAAGGGCAAACGGAGCTATACTGTAATGAACATCGTGTGCGTTGTAAAGATGGTTCCTATCGCTGGATTTTAGCCCAAGGGCGCATTGTAGACCGGGATGCTGAGGGACAGCCCCTGCGGTTTATCGGCACTCATACCGATATTAGCGATCGCAAAAAAGCCGAACAAACCATTGAGCAGCAAGCGCAACGAGAACGGCTCTTGCGAGAGACCAATCAACGCATCAGTCAATCCCTGGATTTACCCACCATTTTTGACACCGCCTGTCGAGAGATTAACAATTGTCTCAACGCAAGTCGGGTGGCAATCTTTAAGTTTCATTCTAACTCTAGTCGCCATGAGGGTGAGTTTGTGGCCGAGTCGCTGACGAATCGTTTTCCTTCCTTGCTCGGAGTTCATCTCCAAGATTATGGTTTTGGGGAAAACGATGCCCGTCTCTACGCTCAGGGACGGTACAATCTCGCTGAGGATATTGAGAGCAGTACCGTTAAAGACCCTGATATCCGGCTATTATGTCAGTTTCAGGTACGGGCTAACGTGGTGATGCCGATTCTCTGTCAAGATACCTTATGGGGACTATTGTGCATTCATCAATGTGATGGCCCTCGCTCTTGGCAACAGTCGGATCTTGATTTGGCGCAGCAATTTTCACTCCAGTTGGCGATCGCCATTCAGCAATCCCACCTATTTGAGCAGTTGCAACAGGAACTCAGCGAACGTCAACAGGCCCAACAACAGCTTACTCAACGCAACGAGGAACTCATCCGCGCCACTCGCCTCAAGGATGAGTTTCTGGCCAACATGAGTCATGAACTACGCACCCCCCTCAACGCAATTCTGGGAATGACCGAAGCGTTGCAAGATGAGATCTTTGGCCCCGTGACTCCCCGACAAGAAAAAGCCCTAGAAACCATCGATGGGAGTGGATCTCATCTGTTGGCGTTGATTAATGATGTATTGGATGTGGCCAAAATTGAGTCGGGCCAGGTGGACTTAGACTGTTCTCCCACGGCGATCGCACCCCTGTGTCAATCAAGTCTCACGTTTGTCAAACAGCAAGCTCTCAAGAAGCAGATTCAACTGACCGTCGATATCCCCGCCAATCTGCCGGATATTGTCCTCGATGAACGACGAATTCGCCAAGTCTTAGTTAATTTGCTCAATAATGCCGTTAAATTTACGCCCGAAGGGGGACATATTACCCTACAAGTCACATTAACGACTCCCGGTTCTGAAGCCGAAGACCGCCGCTATCTCCGCTTTTCCGTCATCGATACGGGAATTGGCATTACCCCCACCAATATCAAAAAACTGTTTCAACCCTTTATACAAATTGATAGCGCCCTCAATCGCCAATATGAAGGGACTGGCTTAGGGTTAGCGTTGACAAAACGCATTGTTGAGTTACATGGCGGTGAGGTGGGAGTCACCAGTGAGGTAGGAGTTGGCAGTTGTTTCACGCTCGATTTACCCTATCAGGCGAGTGTCAGACTTCCCAATACCTCAACCTCTCATCCAAGCAAACCCTCTAACTCAATTGAGCAGACATCAACCGAGTCTCCTTTAATTTTGTTAGTCGAAGATCAAGAGGCCAATATCAACACCATGTCGAGTTATTTAACCGCTAAAGGCTATCGTTTGGAGCTGGCCAAAAATGGTCAGGAGGCCATTGATCAGACTCTGGCTCTATCCCCGAATCTAATTTTAATGGATATCCAAATGCCGGGAATGGACGGCTTAGAGGCGACACAACGCATTCGCGCCATGTCTCAGTTTCTCTCCACTCCCATTATTGCTCTGACGGCTTTGGCCATGGAAGGCGATCGCGATCGCTGTCTAGCCGCCGGAGCAACGGATTATTTAAGTAAGCCCGTTCGACTCAAACAACTCGTCGCCATGATTCAACAATACTTAACCCCGAATAACTGATAACAATCAGCAGCTATTTCTTGCCTAATTTAGATTTCCCTCCTCTCCCCTCCTCTCCCCTCCTCGTGTCATGGCACCTCCCCTCCC
>NZ_JAWOCL010000244.1:0-2962 GCF_046483825.1 Sodalinema sp. | reverse complement strand
CCCCAACAGGCGACCCCCCGCCGTGGACCCGGCCCGAGTCCCGGACATCCCACCATGCGGGAGATTATCCAACGGGCTGAAGAAGAAGGCTACTCCGACGTTCACGTGGGCGTAGGCGAAGTCCCTCGCTATCGCGCCCGAGGTGACATCGCCCCCACCGAATGGCCCGAAACTGATCTCGATACCTTCATGAGTTGGATGCGGGAACTGATGAGTGACGAGGAAATTCGTCAGTTTCAAGAAAACTTGGACTTTGATGGTGCTGCCGATTTAGGCTTTGTTCGGGTTCGTATTAACGCCTTTGATAGCCTCGCCGGTCCGGCGATCGTTTTGCGTCTCATTGGTGCCGAAATCCTCACCCTAGAACAATTACGGTTGCCCGAAGTCTTCAAAAGCATCAGCTTAGACTATCACAAGGGACTGGTTCTCGTGACGGGACCAACCGGTTCAGGGAAATCAACCACGATGGCGGCGATGATTGATTACATCAATCGCAACAAAGCCTATCACATTATCACCATTGAAGACCCAGTTGAGTTTGTCCATAAAAGCAAAAAATCCCTCATCAAACACCGGGAAGTCGGAACCCATACCCATAAGTTCTTTAATGCCTTAAAAGCTGCATTACGGGAAGATCCAGACCTGATTCTCGTCGGAGAAATTCGGGATAAGGAGACCATGAATATTGCCCTAAAAGCGGCATCCACAGGTCACTTAGTCATGGGAACCCTGCACACCAATAGTGCGGTAAAAACCATTGAACGGGTGATGGGGATGTTTCCCCCCGCAGAACAGCCCGCCTTCCGGGTGGCCCTAGCGGAATCTCTGATTTCTATTGTTGCCCAGGGCTTATGTAAAACCACCGACGGCAAGCGAGCGGCATTCCACGATATTCTCATTGCAACTGATGCGGTGAAAGAATATGTGATTCAAGGTAAGCTCGATGCGATTACTGATGTCATGCTCCGGTCAGAGTTTGATGGGATGACGACCATGAATAAAGCTCTGTTTGAACTATATCAAGAAGGTCGGATTACTGAAGAAATTGCCCTTGAAAAATCACCCACTCCCAATGAAATGGCACAGTTCCTACGGGGTCGCGTCTAATCGGGTCGCGTCTCAGAAATTTTCGGGAGCAAATTGTTGTAAACAACGGCTCGAAAATCGATACAAAAAGCAAGCTCGTTTAGATCGACTTAGAAATGGCATATGATGTCATGACTAATGATGTCAGTTTGGGCGCGTCGGAACCGTTTAAGGGCTTAGTTCTGTTTACACCCGGCGGGGATATCGTCTATGCCATTGAACCCCATCTTCGCGATCGCTGGCATCTACAACTCTGTGTGGCGGTTCAGGAGGCCTTAGGACTTCCCGAACCGCCACACTTTCTCGTCCCTTGCTATAGTGCTACCATCGATCGCTATCTCAACCCTCACACGCAACAGATAGAGACCATTGCTGAAGCCATGCTGGGGGTTTGGCGGTATCGCAGCCTACTCAGCCTCCTTTTTGAACTTCAAGACACAACCTGGGAGTTAAAACCCAGTTCCCCAGAACTCTGTAACCCCCTGGCCCTAGAGACGTATCGTCATGAGTTTCCCCAATTGTGGCAAAATCATGATCTGGTGCTGCGAGTGAACCAACATAACGGCCAACATCGCCGCCAAGATGGCCCGGATTTGCTGTTTCCAAACTCCTCAGATTCTGAAACCAGTGGCTATGTCTTCCGCCTCTTCATTCGTGGCGACAGTTCCAATACAGAAGAAACCTTACTACGATTGCATTCAATGCTCGATCGCGCTCTAGGCCATCCCTACACCCTCAAGGTCATTGATGTCCTCAAACACCCGCAACAAACCGAACGCGATCGCGTCTCAGCCACTCCAACGCTCATCCGCGTCTGGCCGCAACCCATACGACGAATTGTCGGCGAAATGAACGACCTCGATCTAATTTTTAAACTCGTCCATCGTTAAGCCAAGATGAATCAGGAACAGGTAACAGCCAGCCAAGAACACCCCCAACAAGTGGCCCCCAGTCTCTCGCGTCTCGGCCAACTCTTCTACGGCCAAAATATCCTGGGTCATTCCCGATTAGACCAAGTCCTCATCACCGTCCTCACCCTACTCCTAGGAGTCATCCCCCAACCCGCTGCGGCGCAAGCCTCACCCCGGTTAACCCCTCAAGATTGTGAGCAATTGCACGCTGGCATGACTCAAGCCGAACTCGATGCCATCTTAAATGATTTAAACATCGAACCGGAGCGAGAAACATCATCTCCTGGAAATAGCCTGTTGCAGTGGATTGATGAAGACTCAGGAGCCGTATTGTTAGCCGTTCTCCGCAATCAAACTGTGGCTGAACTCTCTTGCTTTGGAGTCAACCCTCAAGTGACTGAAAACCGCCCAACTCATCAACTCTGCGCCCAAGCCGAAATTGGCATGACCCTCGACGAAACCCGACAAGCCTTAGGGTCTCCCGGAGAACCCGTTGCAACTGATAGTAGCTTATCCGAAGGACTCCTCTGGCAATGGACTAATCCCGCTCGCCAAGAAGTGGCCATCCTCGCCTTTTCTAGTTTCAATGTCTTATCAGGAAAAACCTGCTTTTTTAGCCAAATGGAAGACGAGGCAACTCTACAAATTCCTGATTTTATCGAGGGTTTTGATGAGGTTGAAATTCCCTAGTTGAAAACGGCCGATACACTGAACATCGCCTTTCCCTGTTCTATCAGATACGACCGCCTATCTGTTCCGGTGTTCCCTATTCCCTATTCCCTGTTCCCTATTCCCTGTTCCCTATTCCCCGTTTACGAAAGTAATACGGGAGTCTGAAAGCCCCGTCAATTTATTGCGGGGATGAAAGACGACCCGACCGGCTTTAGCCGCCTTGCTTCCCTATTGTACCTGTTCTCAGGTAAACTAAAAGCAATGATGTCGTCAGCAAAAGATGAAAGCTCGAT
>NZ_JAWOCL010000193.1:0-7707 GCF_046483825.1 Sodalinema sp. | reverse complement strand
TGAGGCTTTATGACTTTTTTCAGTTTTTTAAACGAGCGACAATAGTGATCAGACGGTTCAATCGAGAAGGGTTGTGAGCCAGTCATGCACCTCTCCTTGAGAAATTCGAGTTGACGAGTTCTCGGCTAACCCCTGACTCACAACCTCGGACATAACTCCTTCATAAATCGGGTTATCTCGTTCAATTAAATCAAGTTTTTGCAAGCCTAATTCTTTCATATCCTGATGTTGAATTGGCTCCGTTGATGCGGCTTCAGGAGGTAAGCCTCGACGAGCTTTTTTCCAGGGAAACTCTCCGTGGGTCATCTCACTCAGTCGATAGGCGTGATACCAACCAAAATAAATCCAAGTCTCATCTAAGACTTGTTTTTGTTCGGGAGGAATCGCTTTTAATTCATCCAGACTCGGAATAGGAAGTTGCTTGGCTTCAAACTCATGATAAAACCGGTAGGCGGGAGGGCAAACTGGTCCATAACGCCAAGCCTGAATCACCTCATTGAAGAGAGGTTCATCGTAAAGCGCCAAATGCAGACTTTGAGCATAGTAAAGAAGCTTCTGAACCTTCATGTTGGTTATATCCGCTTCAACACCATCCTCATAGGCTTTGATGATAAAGTAATGTGCAGCCTTGAGATAATCCATTGTTCTGTACCTCGCAGCTTAAGGGTTGCGTTACCTCTAGTATAACAGTAACGGCTGAGTGATTACTAAAATAGTTTTGGGTCTTTTAGATTGCTATCAGGATTTGTTAGAGGGGAAACTGATAGTAGATTGTGCCAGTATCGCTGACCTGGAACGTGGCTTCAAATTGTTCAGCTTGCTCGTCTAGGTAAGTTTTCGCCGCGTCTCCTGACAGACCTGAGGCGATCGCAAATTGCATCACGGTCACCGAACCCTGGTTGGTCTGCACGACCTCATAAAACACCTTTTGTAACCGTTCCGCCTCCGTCGAAGCCTCCGCTTGAATGGATTTTTGACGTTTAGCGCCAAAGAGGGGAGGATGTTGCATCAGCCACTGTCCTAACTTCGCAAAGCCAGCGGTAAACCCTAAGCAAAAGAGAAATACGAAAAATCTCACAAGGAAGGTTTCTTCGGCATCAAACAGCCCAACGATCGCAGCCAGAAGAAATAATGCCGCACCACCGTAAGCAAAAATTCCCAAAATAGCTCGAATCAGTCTCATCATGCCTCGCCTCCGCTCCGATTATCTAATTCTATCTTAAACGGGAATCTGGCTGTTCGCGATGGCTGTTCCTGAGGTAGATGACGGCATCGCGAACGGCTTGATAGACCAAACTAACCTACGGTGACGGGGTGCTGCTGCGATCGCAACCTTTCGACAATCTCCTCTAAGCCATCATGATTGAGGCGATAACTCAACGGATGAGCCACTAAGCGAGCTGTACTCTCAAACAACACCTCAATCTCAATCAAGCCATTTTCCTTCAGGGTGCGTCCCGTCGAGACCAAATCCACAATCGCCTCGGACATCCCGGTAATCGGCCCAAGTTCCACGGAACCGTAGAGGGGGACGATTTCGACGGGTAAATCCAAACTGCGGAAATAGTCCCGCGCACAGGTGACAAATTTCGAGGCCACGCGACCATGAATCGGTAAATCCAAAGGATTGCGATAGGGACTCGAGGCTTTAACCGCCACCGAGAGACGACAACCGCCAAAACCTAAATCAGCCACCTGGGCCACATTAGGGTGTTTTTCGCGCAAAACATCATAGCCAACGATTCCCAGTTGCGCCTGGCCATATTCGACATAAACCGGGACATCCAAGGCCCGCACCAATAAACCCTGGGCCGTTCCACTAGCATCCAACATCTGAAGTTGGCGATTAGAGGAGTCTAGGAAACCACTAAAATCTAAGCCAACAGCCTTCAGAGAACGAATACTGTCTTTTAAGAGTGCGCCTTTCGGCAATGCGATCGTCAACATAATCGAAACGGATAAAACAGAAATAGAATAGGTCAGAAAGACCCATCAGACCCCAAGTCAGACCCAAACCGGTCTGTTATGCCGTTCCATCGCCAGGTTCGGCCACGGACTCGGCCACAGACTTGACCTCCACCTCTGCCGCCACGGCGGCCTCTTTACCCTTGTGATTAGCTTTAACGCGGGTAATGGGTTCGAGGAGTTTCGGGTCGAGGTCCTGATTGGAGAAGAGGGGTAAAATCTCGGTAATGAAGGCTTCAGCAGCTTTCGAGCGATAGCGATTGGGATTGTAGATCACATTGAGGGTACGTTTGACCACGACCTCCTCAATTGTGGCCTGGTGTAGAACTCCCATTTCCAACTCCTTCTCGATCGCCGAGACGGACACAAACGCTGCTCCCAAACCCGACTGCACGGCGTTTTTAATCGCCTCAATGGAGTTGAGTTCCATCTCTAGGGTTAAGCGGCGTGTATCGATGTCACAGCGAGCCAAAACGCGATCGATAACCTTACGAATCGTTGATTGAGAGTCGAGGGCAATGAATTGCAGATTATACAACTCCTCTTTTTGCACCGAGGGTAACTGAGCCAGCGGATGAGAAACCGGCAGAATCAAAGCCAGTTCGTCTTGCGCGTAGGGGATAATCTCCAAAGAATCTTGTAAATCCGTGGGGACTTCCCCCCCGACAATGGCCAAATCGACCTGGCCGTTGGCGACACTCCAAGAGGTGCGCCGAGTCGAATGGACATGCAGTTGCACCGCCACATCTGGGTAGCGTTGACGGAAAGCACCAATGGTCCGAGGGAGGAGATAGGTCCCCGTGGTTTGGGAAGCGCCGACAATTAGGGTCCCCCCCTGTAAATTTTGTAAATCTTCAATGGCGCGACAGGTTTCTTGACACAGCGTCAGCACTTTCTCGCCATAACTGAGCAGTAAGTGTCCCGCCTCCGTCAATTGCGCTCGTCGTCCGCCGCGATCGAACAACGGCACATCCAACTGTCGTTCCAAGTTTTGAACCTGGAGACTGACCGCAGGTTGGGAAACATACAGGCTATCGGCGGCCCGCTTAAAGCTCCCCTCAGAGGCGATCGCCTTGAGGATGCGTAGCTGATCCAGAGTAAAAGGAAGGTCAGACATAGATGAAAAATCGGTGAGGGAAAAGCGCCATTTGGCAGCCCACCCATGTCACTAGCGTACCGGAGTGGGTGCGTTTTTTAACCCCCTCAAACAACGACAGTAGCATAAGAGCGAGTCAGGGCCTTCAAAGTTTTGTTGCTTGGAGCCTTCCTACCCCATCAGCCGCCGGGATCATCGACAAACCGAAGACTGGCAAAACCCAACTCAAAACCCAAGTCGACTTGTAGGGGCCATCTGCGTTTGCTAAGATCTACCCCACAAGTGAGACTAAATACTATCAACGACCAATACAGGTTCTCGGCCATCGGCGATCGCATTTATTGTCTGTGGGCTTATCTGCTGTTGCGACTGTTGCGACAAGAGTCTCGAAACCTCTTGGTTGTTCTGATTTCGGATACCCATCGAGATCAATTGAGAACCTAGACTTGTGGTAGACTGCTTATCGAGTTGTCACACCAACTCGAAGCACGACAGCCAAGCATCTGTTGAAACATTGGACAACCCTGTGGAAGACTGGGTTACACCTGTGGAGGCTGAGTTAGACCAAGAGAAACTTAGTTTCGGTCGGCTTCGGCAATGGAAGCAGGATGTCTCGGTTGTCATTTTCGCTCGAATCGTTGATGCGATCGCTGGCACTTAACCAACCTTTTACGTTGGCGCAGGAATCCCGCGTTCTACCGAACCGGTGAGCGTCGGGAGAAATCGCGCCTCGGTGTGGGACTAAAATGCCAAGGGATGTCAACTCGGGTAGACTTGTTAAACGCAGTGGGGTTGGGCGAGGATATGATACCCAATCATGTCCGAGGGGTCGCCTCACTATAAAAATGCAAATCCCGTCCAGGGAAAAAAAGCCTGTGCTGCAATGCCTAAACGGTCAGCGCCGGGAGTACGTCACATGTGTCGATAGAGGAAACTTATGAGCATGAAGCCAGATCGCGTGGTTCTTATTGGTGTCGCGGGAGACTCGGGTTGTGGGAAATCTACCTTTTTGCGCCGACTCTCCGATTTATTCGGTGCAGAGAAGTTAACCGTCATTTGTCTCGATGACTATCACAGCTTAGACCGCAAAGGACGTAAAGCCGCTGGGGTCACGGCACTCGACCCTCGCGCCAACAACTTTGATCTGATGTATGAGCAGATCAAGTCTTTGAAAGAAGGCAACCCCATTGACAAACCTATTTACAACCACGAAACCGGAGAACTCGATCCTCCTGAACGAATCAACCCCAATAAAATCATCGTCATCGAAGGGTTGCACCCGATGTATGACGAGCGAGTTCGTGGCTTGCTAGACTTTAGCATCTACCTCGATATCAGTGACGAGGTCAAAATTGCCTGGAAGATTCAGCGAGACATGGCAGAACGGGGTCATACCTACGAGGACGTTCTGGCCTCGATTGAGTCTCGTCGGCCTGACTTTGAGCAGTACATTGACCCGCAGAAACAGCACGCGGATATCGTGATTCAGATTCTGCCGACGAATCTAATCAAAGATGACAAAGAGCGTAAGGTTCTCCGGGTGCGTCTGATTCAACGCAATGACGTTGACCACCTAGAACCGGCCTATCTCTTCGATGAAGGGTCAACTATTAACTGGACTCCCTGCGGTCGCAAGTTGACCTGTTCCTATCCGGGTCTGCGCCTGTTCTATGGTCCCGATAGCTACTACGGCCATGATGTGTCCGTGTTAGAAGTCGATGGACGCTTCGACAATCTCGAAGAGATGATTTACGTTGAGGGTCATTTGAGCAACACTTCCACGAAGTATTACGGGGAACTCGCTCACCTGCTCCTCGAACATAAGGAGTACCCCGGTGCCAATGATGGAACGGGTCTGTTCCAGCTTCTGTCGGGTCTGAAGATGCGTGAAACCTACGAGCGTATCACCTCTAAGGATTCTAAGGTGGCTGTGGAAGTGTAAGTCCAAGCCTCAACTCAATGTTTGCCAAAGACGGAGTCAAGAGTATCACGCTCTGGCTCCGATTTTTTGTTACAGACACTTAGACGGGGACACGTAAAAATGCAGGAATGCTTTAATAGCGATATTTTCTTGCCTAACTTAGTCCTGACTGATGTGACGAGCATAGCGGGTCCTCTTGCCTCTTGCCTCTTGCCTCTTGCCTCTTGCCTCTTGCCTCTTGCCTCTTGCCTTCTCTTCCCCCTTTTCCAGAAGTTATGTTACATTTAGTTAAGATTATGAAATGAAAACGCATCTAAAAATAATCGTTGCCGCAATCGGAGATAACTGATTATGAAATTTTCTTGGAGAGTCGCCCTGCTGTGGGCTATGCCATTATTGGTAATTGGCTTCTTTCTTTGGCAGGGGGCCTTCTCGTCCTCAGCCGTCACCAGTGGCGGTAATACTGCCACAACGCGCATGAGCTATGGTCGCTTCCTCGACTATCTCGATTCAGGGCGGGTGACCAGTGTTGACCTCTACGAAGGTGGACGGACTGCCATTGTAGAAGCTCAGGACTTTGACCTGGACAATCGTCTGCAACGGCTGCGGGTTGACCTTCCCGCCAATGACCCGCAACTGATTACGCGACTGCGGGAAGCCAATGTTAGCCTCGATACCCATCCCCCTCGCAATGATGGAGCTATCTGGGGTGTCTTGGGGAATCTCATTTTCCCGATTCTACTGATTGCGGGTTTGTTCTTCCTCTTCCGTCGTTCGAGTAACGCTCCCGGTGGTCCGGGACAAGCGATGAACTTCGGTAAGTCGAAGGCTCGTTTCCAAATGGAAGCCAAAACCGGCATTCTCTTCGATGACGTAGCGGGTGTGGATGAAGCCAAAGAGGAATTACAAGAAGTTGTGACCTTCCTCAAGAAACCCGAACGCTTCACCGCTGTAGGTGCGCGGATTCCGAAAGGGGTACTGTTAGTTGGTCCTCCGGGAACCGGTAAAACTCTCATGGCGAAAGCGATCGCCGGTGAAGCGGGTGTGCCGTTCTTTAGCATCTCCGGTTCAGAATTTGTGGAGATGTTCGTCGGGGTGGGTGCGTCTCGCGTCCGCGACCTCTTCAAGAAAGCCAAAGAAAATGCCCCTTGTATCATCTTTATCGATGAGATTGACGCCGTCGGTCGTCAACGGGGTGCTGGCATCGGTGGTGGTAATGATGAGCGGGAACAAACCCTGAACCAACTCCTGACGGAAATGGATGGGTTCGAGGGCAATACGGGAATTATTATTATCGCGGCAACCAACCGCCCCGATGTCCTGGATTCGGCACTGTTACGTCCCGGTCGCTTTGACCGCCAGGTGTCGGTGGATGCCCCGGATATTCGCGGTCGTCTCTCGATTCTCGATGTCCATGCTCGGAATAAGAAGTTAGCGGCGTCTGTGTCTTTGGAGGCGATCGCCCGTCGTACCCCTGGTTTCACGGGGGCTGACTTAGCCAACCTCCTCAACGAAGCCGCCATCCTCACCGCGCGTCGTCGCAAGGACGCCATCACCATGGCTGAGATTGACGATGCGGTGGACCGTGTCGTGGCCGGGATGGAAGGAACGCCGCTGGTGGATAGTAAGAGCAAGCGTCTGATTGCCTATCATGAGGTGGGCCATGCCATGGTGGGAACTCTGGTTAAGGACCATGACCCGGTGCAGAAAGTCACCCTAGTTCCCCGTGGACAGGCCCGAGGTCTGACCTGGTTTGTCCCTTCGGAAGACCAAACCCTAATTTCTCGTTCTCAGATTCGCGCTCGTATTGCCGGGGCTTTAGGCGGACGTGCCGCTGAAGATGTGATTTTCGGTGATGCTGAAGTGACCACTGGGGCAGGGAATGACTTGCAACAGGTGACGAATATGGCTCGTCAGATGGTGACCCGGTTCGGAATGTCGGATCTCGGTCCGATGTCTCTGGAGAGTCAATCGTCTGAGGTGTTCTTAGGTCGTGATTTGATGACACGCTCGGAGTATTCGGAGGATATCGCCTCTCGGATTGATGCTCAGGTGCGGGCGATCGTGGAACAATGTTATGAGGAGGCGTGCAGTCTGATTCGTAACAATCGCGCTGTGATGGATCGTCTGGTGGATCTGTTGGTGGAGAAGGAAACCATCGACGGGGAAGAGTTCCGGCAGATTGTGGCGGAATACACCCATGTTCCTGAGAAAGAACAGTTTGTGCCGAGTCTGTAGATAGGCTTAGGTTAAACTTTAACCCCCCAGTTTCTGAATGAGACTGGGGGGTTTTTACGGATAGCCAATCGGTACGACGATGAATCGCTACGACGGTGAATCGGTACGACGATGAATCGGTACAACGGTGAATTGGTACAACGGTGAATCGGTACGACGGTGAATCGGTACGACGATGAATCGGTACGACGATGAATCGGTAGGATGCGTTGCGGCATCAGTCAAGGTTGGCTGTGTCAGAAAAATTCTAAACTTGCCGCAACGCATCTTGCCGCAACGCATCCGGAAAGCGGTGCGTTCCGGCAAGTTTTAAATCTTTGGTCAAGGTTTAAGATGGCTCGATGCCGGGACGCACCCTACCGTTTCGTCTATCCTTAACCTGGGAAAGCGGTGCGTTCCGGCAAGTTTCAAATCTTTGGTCAAGGTTTAAGATGGCTCGATGCCGGGACGCACCCTACCGTTTCGTCTATCCTTCCTAAAATGAGAT
>NZ_JAWOCL010000163.1:0-6492 GCF_046483825.1 Sodalinema sp. | reverse complement strand
GGAAAGTACCGACTCTGAACATTAGCGTTCGCGCAGCGTGCGCGTTAGCGCATAGCAAACGTTACGAGACATCAGAAGCGACGCAACAATGTCTAACCATGTTTTCGTTTTAGATACCAACCGCAAGCCGCTGACACCCTGCAAGCCAGGGGTGGCACGATCACTGCTCAAAGCAGGGAAAGCATCGGTATTTCGACGCTACCCATTCACCATTATTCTCAACAAGGAGGTTGACGCTAATCCTGAACCCCTCGAACTCAAATTAGACCCAGGCTCTAAAGTCACTGGAATTGCCTTAAAGCAAGGGAATCATATTATCTTTGCTGCCGAGTTGCAGCACCGAGGACAGCAGATTAAAGAAGCATTGCTCTCTCGTCGTCAACTCCGACGTTCTCGACGAAACCGTAAAACTCGATATCGGCCGGCCCGGTTCTTGAATCGGACTCGTCCCCAGGGTTGGTTAGCTCCGAGCTTGCTGCCGTTAACTCGACCCGATGGGCCTTGTTCAAGGCTCTCAAAGCAACAGGACTCCCAGTTACCACAGGAACTGGCGGACAAACGAAGTTCAATCGACTGAGGCTCAATCTACCTAAGGCTCATTGGCTTGATGCTGCCTGTGTTGGACCAGTCGACTCCCTCGACATTCTGACGTCAAAGCCGTTGCTGATTAGAGCGAAGGGGCATGGAACTCGTCGGATGTGCGGGACGAATAAGTACGGATTCCCCATTCGTCACCGCTCACGGATTCAGGTTCACAAGGGCTTTCAGACTGGCGATATCGTGATGGCCAGGGTCACGGCGGGGAATAAAATTGGCTCATATCTAGGACGGGTTCTCTGCCGTGCGTCTGGCAGTTTTGATATTACCACCGCCTCGGGACGGGTGGCAGGCATCAGCCACAAATACTGCAAACCTATTCACAGAAAGGATGGTTACGCCTATGCTTAAAAGATTGACGGGGACTCAAGTCCCCCTGTTGCGTTTCCTCCCCGGTCTAAAGACACGGGGCTTCCACGCGAGCAAGAGGTTTACGTGATAGAGATAGCAAACCGACTCCCCAGACCCGATGACCAACCCCTTTAGACAGCCGATTCAGGACTTTTACGACGCATCCACCGAACTCTGGGAAGAGGTCTGGGGCGACCATTTACATCATGGCTACTACGGCGATCGCAACCCCCGAACCCTCGACCGACGACAGGCCCAAGTTGACCTCATCGATCGCCTCGTAGACTGGCTAGAAGACTCAGGAAACGCTCTTCCCCTCAGTGACCAAAGTCAAATTCTCGATGTCGGCTGCGGAGTCGGCGGAAGTAGCCGACATTTATGGCAAAAATTCCACTGTCGGGCCACGGGAATCACCCTCAGTCCCGTCCAGGCCCGCCGGGCCACCGAGCGATCGCAACAAGCCGGGGCCAACGGGTCCTTAGGCTTCTTAGTGGCCGACGCCTTAGCGGTTCCCTTCGCTGATGCCAGTTTTGATTGGATTTGGTCCCTCGAAAGCGGCGAACATATGCCCGACAAAACCCGCTTTTTGGCCGAATGTTATCGCCTCCTCAAACCCGGTGGAACCCTGATGTTAGCCACCTGGTGTCATCGTCCCCTCGACTCGGGTCGGTTATCGGCGGCGGAAGTCGATCACCTGTCGCAACTCTATCAGATCTATCATTTACCCTATGTTATTTCCCTACCCGACTATGAGGCGATCGCCGACGGGATAGGATTTGAACATCTGCAAACGGAGGATTGGTCCGCCGCTGTGGCCCCATTTTGGGATGTCGTCTTGGAGTCGGCCTTAGATCCCAAAGTGATGTTAGGGGTTCTCTTGTCCGGTTGGGAAACCATCCAGGGGGCCTTTGCCATTAACCTAATGCGAGAGGGCTATAAGACGGGGTTAATTCGCTATGGGGTTCTCTCAGGACGGAAGCCCGAGTAACGACACCGCCGCAACCCTGACAGGACAGGCGTTTTCGGTTTTATTCCCCGATTCGTTCAATCTAAACCTAGAGGAGTTATGGAGTCGCGATCGCAGCCCATCACCGCATCACTCAGCCAACACTTATCCGCCCTCTGGCGGTTCAGTCGCCCCCATACCATTATCGGCACCACCCTCAGCGTCTGGGCCTTATTTGCCATCGCCCAAGGGGGAGATTGGCCCACCGCCACGGACTGGCGATCGCTACTGGGGGCTTGGTTGGCCTGTTTAGGCGGAAACCTCTATATTGTCGGCTTAAATCAACTCGAAGATATCGAGATTGATCGCATCAACAAACCCCAACTCCCCCTAGCCTCCGGCGAGTTTAGCCCTCGTCAGGGCCAATGGATTGTGGCCCTCTCCGGTTTGGCGGCGATCGCCCTAGCGGCCCTGCAAGGCCCCTGGCTACTCGCAACCGTCGCCGTCAGTCTCCTGATTGGAACCGCCTATTCCCTGCCTCCCATCCGCCTCAAACGCTTTCCATTTTGGGCGTCATTTTGCATTTTTACCGTCCGAGGGGTCATCGTCAATTTAGGGCTGTTCCTGCACTTCCAAGGGGGCTTTCCTGTCATTTCTGAAGTCTGGGCCTTAACCCTATTTGTCCTGGTTTTCACCTTTGCCATTGCCATTTTCAAAGATATCCCCGATCTCGAAGGGGATAAACGCTATCAAATTAGCACGCTTACCCTTCGCCTCGGGGCCGCCGCCGTGGCCCGCTTAGCCCTCATCACGATTTCTATCTGTGATCTGTTTATGATTGTGGCGGGATTTACCATCCTCGAAGCCATGAATGGAACCGTTTTGGCTATCATTCATTTACTACTTTTAACCCTACTCTGGGTTCGTCGTCGCAGTCTGGATTTGAGCGATCGCACCTCTATCGCTGCTTTTTATCAATTTATTTGGAAACTTTTTTTCCTAGAATATCTCGTTTTTCCGTTAACTTATATCGCGGTTAATCGTTAATGACGGGCTAAGGGGAAATGGGGCTAAGATAACAGTTCTTCGTTTGATGAGATACAGCTTGTCTCGATGATCTGTTCCGCTGTTCTGGGGTTCCCTCTTTATCAGAAAGTCGGGACCTCAGCAAGATGAGAATTGCTATAATCATAACCGTTGACGAGCCAAATCTCTGCCAATGGCGGCGGTTCGGGAGGGGGGGCAGTGCTGAAGCTGAGTTCCTCTTCTGGGGGCAGTTCCCAGGTGCTGAGGGGAATCGCCGCCGCGTCGAATCCGGGCTGTAATTGCTCTAAAAACCCTCCCTCCGGTTCGCAGGCCGTTAAGACTAATTTATCCCGCGATCGCGTCAACGCCACATATAATAACCGTAGCGATTCCTGAGCCTCCAATTGTCGCTGAAGTCGCTCTAAATAAACATAGAGAAATGGCTTTCCCTCTCGTTCAAAATCATCACTAAACCGCACCGCCACCCCAATCTCTGGATCGAATAAAACGGAGTTGCTGCGGGCGGAGGATTTCACGGACAAATCCCCTAAAATCACCCGTTTCCACTCTAATCCTTTGGCGCCATGAATGGTCATCAAGGATACCGCATTACTGGCATCGAGGGGAAGCCGGGGGATGGCCGCCTCCATGGCCCGTAACCGCTGTAACCGCCGCACCACCGAGTACAGACTGCGATCGCCCCCCTCTAACTCCCGCACAAATTCCCGAAATCCTCGCCAATCCGCGAGACGACGACGGGAACTCGGCAGATTCGCTAAGACGGCGGTATATCCGGTACAGCGATCGCACTCTTGCAACAGTCTCGACGGCGACTCCTCTCGGGCCAACTTCCGTAACGCCCCTAACAGCTTCAGGGGCGAAATGGCGGGAAGTTCCTCGGCTTCACAGTCAAGAGATGCCCAATTAACCTGTTGCAACCGTTCCCACCAGGTTAAGGAGGGATGTCCCTCGGTCTGTTGTTTAATTAAAAGGAGAGCGCGATCGCTCAACGCAAAAAACGGACTTCGCAACACCGCCACCAAGGCCCGATCATCGTCAGGATGACAAACACACTCTAACAACGCCATGCCATCCTTGGCTTCCCGCGTCTCCAACAAGGAACCGCCCCCCGCCAACGCAATGGGGATTCCTCGGGCTTCTAAGGCCTCAGCATAGACTCCTAGAGGGGCATTGGTGCGAGCTAAAATGGCAATCTCCCCCGCTGTGACTTCCCCCTTGTCGAGCCATTCTTGCACCAACTCCGCCATGCGATAGGCTTCTGCGGCCCGTTTCTGGGCCTTAGCCCAGGTTGGGGCCTCCGGGAGACGAAACACCTGCACATCGGGTTCAGTTTCAGGGATTTCGTCACGAGACGATCGCAGGGATTGGTGTAAGTGCTTCAGCAGCGGGCGGAAGATGGTGTTAATTTGTTCGATCAGTCGGGGATGGGTGCGGAAACACAGACTTAGGGCGACGTCTTCTCCTCCCTGTTGTTGAATCTGTTGTCGCATCTGCTGAAAGACTTGGATATCGGCCCGGCGAAAGCTATAAATCGACTGTTTCTCATCGCCAACGATGGTGAGCGTCGCTTGTTGGGTTAAGGCGTTGAGAAACTTGCCTTGGGTGGGGTTCGTGTCTTGAAATTCATCGACTAAGATGGCTTGGAAGCGATCGCCATACTCGCGACGAATCCTCTCATCTTGCAAGGCTTCTAAGGCGTAAATTTCTAAGTCGGCAAAATACAAGACGCGATCGCGTCGTTTGCGGGCTTGGAGTTCTCGCCAAATCCAGTTAAAGGCCGCTTTGAGAGCGGGCAACAATTGGGCTAACTCCTCATCTAACTCCCCCAAGTGCAAGACATTGAGTTCCGCCTCATAGTCTTTCGCCAGCTTCCGTAAGTCTTTCAAGTGTTGGCGAATGGTGTCTAATCCTCCTGATCTCCAGTTCTTTTTACTGCCCCGTTCCCGGTTGAAATTGCGCTCAATGAGAATTTTGAGGAGTTCGGGCGATCGCTCCCCTCCCTGGAGCCGACAGAGGGCGGTATAGACCTGTTGCCGTGCGGGTTCGAGGGTATCTTTGCCACTGCCGCTATATTGGGGCAGAATCTCTAAACTCTCTTGAATGAGGGGATGGTTGAGAATCTCGGTAAAGATCTCTTCTTGAAGCTGTTGGGCTAGGGATGGCCAAGATTTCGGGGAGTTCTCGAAGGCGGCTTGCACTGAGAGCGGATCGTCGAGGAGTCGGGGCAAAATGGATTCGAGGAGATGATAGGGAACTTGTTCGTAGAGAGGTTCCGGGAGGCGATCAAAAATCTTCAGACTGGCTTCCTCAAACCAGAGTTGATACTCAATCGCATCTAAAATGCGGAAATCGGGTGGGATGCCTAAGTCTAGGGCGCGATCGCGACAAATTTGGGCGGCGAGACTGTGAAAGGTACAGATGGGGGCGGCTTCGAGTTCGGCGATCATCTCTAGGCGATCGGGCATTTCTTGGGCGATCATCTCCCGAATCCGCGATCGCAGTTCTAGGGCGGCTTTCTCGGTGAAGGTGACGGCAACCACTTCGAGGGGAGAGTAGCCATCGTCTCGTAGATGATGCAAATACCGCTGGGCTAACATATAGGTTTTCCCGGTTCCCGCCCCAGCGGTGACGGCGACACTTCCTTGGGCGTAAACGGCTTGGTGTTGTTCGGGGGTTAGAGGCATGGGGGGGAAGAAGGCAAGAGGCAAGAGGCAAGAGGCAAGAGGCAAGGGGCAAGGGGCAAGAGGCAAGAGGCATAACCCACCCCTAACCCCTCCCAGGAGGGGATGGCAAGAGGCAAGGGGCAAGAGGCAAGAGGGGGGAATGGGAAATGTTAAAATTGTAGCGGAGGGGACTTGTTTTTTGGGCCGCGATCGCCATGTCGTTGGAGCAAAAATTTTTCAGCCCGACAACCCAAAAAATTTTCTAAAACCCCTTGCTTTGTGGATTCCTTTGTCGCTAAAATGAAGCTTAGCGGATTGCCCATCTGCCCTCATATCTGTTCAATACTGTCAGCCACTTCCCTATAATAGGCTGGTACATGATAGGGGATAGCCCAGTTTCGCTACGAAATCTGGGTTATCCCCTATCATGCCTATTCTTTATATAATAACGCCCTAGATGTGACGTCATGAGTCGTTCAACCATCCAACCTGCCCTCGTCACCAAAGTTTTGCCAGGTTCCATTGCCGAAGAGATTGGCTTTCAGGCGGGCGATCGCCTCGTATCCATTAACGATATCTCACCGCGAGACTTAATCGACTATCAATTTCTTTGTGCTGACGAAATTCTCAGCCTAAAAGTTCTCGACAGTGACAACGAACTCCATGAAGTCGAAATCGAGAAAGACTACGATTGTGATTTAGGCTTAGAGTTTTCCTCTGCCTTATTTGATACCCTAATTCAATGCAATAATCGTTGTCCCTTTTGCTTTATTGATCAAAAACCCCCAGGAATGCGGGATACTCTCTATCTCAAAGACGACGATTATCGCCTCAGCTTTCTCTATGGTTCCTATCTCACGCTAACCAACCTTCCCGCCGCTGAATGGG
>NZ_JAWOCL010000148.1:0-5586 GCF_046483825.1 Sodalinema sp. | reverse complement strand
AAACCAATGAAACTAAATTTGGAAAAATATCTACTAACCAACCTGTCGCTAAAGTGTTTAAAGAAAAATTATCTGAAAATTTTTTCTCCTTCGTTGATAATACAAAAGATGCAGATGTTATAATTAAAGTAGAATCAAATACGACAGAAGGAAAATTTGTTGAAAAATACTGCCGGAATCTCGACATCAGCCTGAAGGCTAAGCATGACAAAGTACCCGGATGCTTTGCGCACAATTCGAGCTTGTTTGACCTGGAATATCTCAGGGATTTCCCGTGACCAGCGAACCCGAACCCAGCCCAGTTGCGGCAGCTTTATACCCTCATCAGACAGGCAGTTTTTGAGCATCTGGGGGAAGACAAAGCTTCGCATCCGCTTGGGCTTTTTGAATCGTGGTAATCCCGAACGCTTTAACCGCCACGACTCCCAGGATGTTTCCAATTTTCGAAGAACCTGCTGAAGAACCTGAGCGTTGACCGTCTTGAGCCGAGGAAATTCCATCTTGGCAGCGGTCAAACGCTTAGCCTGAACGTGGTAGTTAGGAAATGGTGTATCGGCTGGCAAGATGAACTCCTGCCGGAGCGAACAAGCATTCACCCGAGACTTGCGAGAATCTAGCCAGTCTTTACGTTCCCGCAGCGCAAAATTCCAGACATTGCGGCACACATCCAGAATGTGTTCAATCTCCGAAACCTGCTCCGCAGTCGGCTCTAGCTTAAATTCCCACGTCATGTTTAGCATATCTAAATTGTAGCAGATATTTTGTAGGTTGCTTTCCTCGATCGCGCTTCGCTACACCACCAGCCAAGCTTTTAGCTAGGGCTTTGTACTGCGAAGAATCTGGATAGATTGCTCACATCCCGATACCCCGTCAATCCTGGGAGCAACATCGAGGCGATCGCATCGAGAAACGCGCCGCAATCAGCAATCCCCGCCTCCATCCCGACCCGAGGGCAACAGTCCTGATAAAATAAAGGACTAACCCATCAACGCCCATCTTGACCTGGTATGACTAGCGCCTTCCTCGAACGCCTCCATAGTCCTAACCGTCCCGTCCTCGTCTTCGACGGTGCTATGGGAACCAACCTACAAGTGCAAAACCTGACCGCCGAGGACTTCGGTGGGCCAGAGTACGAAGGGTGCAACGAATACCTGGTCAAAACCAAACCCGACGCCGTCGCCACGGTCCATCGCGGCTTCCTCGACGCGGGGGCCGATGTCATTGAAACCGATACCTTCGGCGGAACTCCCCTGGTGTTAGCCGAATATGACCTGGCGGACCAAGCCTACGACCTCAACAAAGCCGCCGCCGAACTGGCCAAACGCATCACCGCCGACTACTCAACCCCCGAGAAACCCCGCTTCGTCGCCGGTTCCATGGGGCCGGGAACCAAACTCCCCACCCTGGGACATATCGACTTCGATAGTCTCCATCAGGCCTATATCACCCAAGTTGAAGGACTCTACGATGGCGGCGTTGACCTGTTTCTGATTGAAACCTGTCAGGATGTCCTGCAAATCAAAGCCGCACTCAACGCCGTGGAAACGGTCTTTGAACAACGGGGCCAACGTCGTCCGATTATGGTGTCCGTGACCATGGAACAGTTCGGAACCATGCTGGTGGGGTCCGAGATTGGCGCTGCTTTGGCAATTCTCGAACCCTATAACATCGATATTCTGGGACTCAACTGCGCCACGGGTCCCGACTTGATGAAAGACCATATCCGCTATCTGTCGGACCATTCGCCGTTCGTTGTTTCCTGTATCCCCAACGCTGGACTCCCGGAAAACGTCGGCGGCCAAGCTCACTATAAACTGACTCCCCTGGAACTGCGGATGGCCTTGATGCACTTCATCGAGGACTTAGGGGTGCAGGTGATTGGCGGCTGCTGCGGAACTCGTCCCGAACATATCGCGGCCCTGGCGGAGATTAGCCAAGATCTGACCCCGAAAGTTCGCCAACCCCACTATGAAGCCGCCGCCGCGTCGATTTATAGCACTCAAACCTATGAACAGGACAATTCCTTCCTGATTATCGGCGAACGCCTCAACGCCAGTGGGTCTAAGAAAATGCGGACTTTGCTCAATAATGAGGATTGGGATGGTTTGGTGGCCCTGGCGCGATCGCAGGAACGCGAAGGCGCACAAATCCTCGATGTCAACGTGGACTACGTGGGACGAGATGGAGTGCGCGATATGCACGAACTCGTATCACGTTTGGTCAATAATGTCAAGCTTCCCTTGATGTTAGATTCCACCGAATGGCAGAAAATGGAAGCCGGGTTAAAAGTAGCCGGTGGGAAATGTCTGCTGAACTCCACCAACTACGAAGATGGTGAGGAACGCTTCTATAAAGTCCTGGAAATCGCCAAGCAGTACGGCGCGGGGGTGGTGATTGGAACCATCGACGAAGAGGGGATGGCCCGAACCGCCGACCGGAAATTTGAAATCGCCAAACGGGCCTACTACGCCGCCATTGAGTTTGGGATTCCGGCGCGAGAACTGTTTTTTGACCCCTTGGCGCTTCCCGTCTCGACGGGGATTGAAGAAGACCGAGAAAACGGGAAAGCCACCATTGAGTCCATCCGCCGCATTCGTCAGGAACTCCCCGACTGTCACATTACCCTGGGGGTGTCCAACATCTCCTTTGGCTTGAACGCCGCCGCGCGACAGGTTCTCAATTCCGTGTTTCTCCATGATGCGATGCAGGCGGGGTTAGATTCAGCCATCGTCAGCGCCAGTAAGATTTTACCCCTAGCGAAGATTGACCCCGAGCATCAGGAGATCTGCCGCAAACTGATTTATGATCAACGGGAGTTTGATGGGGACGTTTGCACCTATGACCCCTTGGGGGTATTAACGACCCTCTTTCAAGGGAAATCCGCCAAGAAAACCGAAGCCATTGATAAGAATCTCCCCATTGAGGAACAGCTTAAACAGCACATTATTGATGGCGAACGGATTGGCTTAGAGGAGTCCTTGGAAAAAGCGCGTCAAGACTATGAACCGCTGCATATTATTAATGTCTTTCTCCTAGATGGGATGAAAGTCGTTGGGGAGTTGTTTGGGTCAGGACAAATGCAACTTCCCTTTGTCTTGCAGTCGGCGCAAACCATGAAAGCGGCGGTAGCCTATCTGGAACCTTATATGGACAAAGAGGATTCCGATGGTCGCGGTAAGGGAACCTTTTTAATTGCCACGGTGAAGGGAGATGTTCATGATATCGGCAAGAATTTAGTGGATATCATCCTCTCCAATAATGGCTACAAAGTTGTTAATTTAGGGATTAAACAGCCCGTTGAAAACATCATTCAAGCCTATCGAGAACATGGGGCGGATTGTATCGCCATGAGTGGCTTGTTGGTGAAATCAACGGCGTTTATGAAGGACAATTTAGAGCGATTTAATGAAGAAGGAATTACCGTTCCCGTGATTTTAGGGGGAGCGGCGCTTACGCCTAAGTTTGTCTATAAAGACTGTCAAAATACCTATCAGGGTAAGGTCGTGTATGGCAAAGATGCGTTTGCTGACTTGCATTTTATGGACAAGTTAATGCCAGCCAAAGCTGAGGGGAATTGGGATGATTTGCAAGGCTTTTTGGATGAAGTGGCGTTAGAGGAGGAGTCCACCGAATCAGACGGTCCCACTGACACCTCAGAGTCCTCCCAGGAGTCGGAAACGCCTCAAGTGGTGGAAATCGATACTCGCCGTTCCGAGGCGGTGGAGGTAGATATCGATCGCCCCCAACCGCCATTCTGGGGAACCAAGATTCTCACCCCGGAGGATATCCCCTTAGAGGAATTATTCTGGTATTTGGATTTACAGGCCCTGATTGCGGGACAATGGCAATTCCGCAAACCTCGGGACCAGTCGCGGGAAGAGTATGATGCCTTTTTAGAGAAAGAGGTCTATCCGATTCTGGACCATTGGAAGCGGCGGATTGTCGAGGAGAATCTCCTGCATCCGACTATTATTTATGGTTATTTCCCCTGTCAGGCTGAGGGTAATTCCCTTCATATCTATTATCCCGAAGAGGCCGAAGCGGGCCAGTTAGGAGAACCGGCGGCGACGTTTACGTTTCCTCGTCAGCGATCGCTACGGCGGCTATGTCTCTCGGACTTCTTCGCACCCAAAGAAACGGGACAAATTGACGTGTTTCCCATGCAGGCGGTGACCGTGGGAGAAATCGCCACAGAGTTCGCCCAGAAACTGTTTGCGGCCAACGAGTACACCGATTATCTCTATTATCATGGCATGGCGGTTCAGGTAGCCGAAGCCATGGCCGAGTGGATTCACGCTCGCATTCGCCGGGAGTTGGGGTATGGCCATCTCGAACCGGATAATGTGCGGGATGTCTTAGCGCAACGTCATCAGGGATCGCGCTATAGTTTTGGTTATCCCGCTTGTCCCAAGGTGTCGGATCAATATCGTCAGTTGGAGTTGATGGGAACCGATCGCATTGGTATGTTTATGGATGAAAGCGAACAGTTATATCCTGAACAGTCCACGACAGCGTTTGTAGTCTATCACCCGCTAGCGAAGTATTTCAGCGCTTGAACCCACCCCTGCCCCTCCCTGGAGGGGAGAAATGGTAGGATGTGTTCCGGCATCGGCTCAGGTATTGACCCAGACCGATCGATTGTAAGGGCGAAAAATTTTTCGCCCCTACAAGCCGGAACGCATCGCTCTTTTTCTAGCGACCGGCATTCATCAGACAACTGGGCGATCGCCCCAATTGGCTTTCAATGGTAATCTCTTGATACTCAGCCGCTTGCAGGATATTACGGACAATCATTTCAGCTTCCTGATCCGCTTTTTGCAACAGACCCTCCTGACAGGCTTGTTCACGAATTTGCAGTAGGGCCGTTTGTTGGGCTTCCGTGTAGAGTTGCGCCTCAACATTGGGTGCAAACCAGGTGCGTTGATGCTCTAAAATACCTGATTCATCAACATCTAAATCCGCTTGCACCAGATAGGGCGGCGGGAGGAGAATATGAATTTCACCATTGGCGCGATCGACGGATTTGACCTCTAATTGGTCCAGGTCAATTCCAGCACGAACTCGTCCCACCCCTTGATAGAGAACCACCGTTTGTCCTAAATAGAGATGACCAAACATCCGATCCTGATGAGTTCGGACCACAGTTTCGAGGAGAACTTCAGCGGTGGTGAGTTCGGTTTTCCCCTCAAATTCGTTCACCAGTAAGGCTTTGACCTCCGTGACGGGAGCGGGTGCGGCGGGAAACAGGGCCTCGGTGACTTTCTCCGTGAGGCGTTCAGCCTGAAACGCGGCAATTCCCGCGACGACGACGGAGGACACCACCAGGGGATGGAGGAGAACTTTGGCGAATTTCCGAGGTAAAGACTGGGGTAGAGAGTTAGGAGTATTCATAAAATTGCCGGGTAGGGGGACAGCAGCGCCTGATGTAAGCTTAACAGTTGCCTTCGGGTCTATTGTTTTAGATGGTCCGATCGCCCCAGACGTTCCCGCGTCCCATTTTTGCGACAAGGGGACGCGGGGAACCATCGCCGCTAATAGCTGAGGTTAAACTTGGGCCTTGTCCCCAAATCATGAGGATTCCTTGGC
>NZ_JAWOCL010000113.1:0-5540 GCF_046483825.1 Sodalinema sp. | reverse complement strand
CTGTTCCCTGTTCCCTGTTCCCTGTTCCCTGTTCCCTTCTTTTGCCTCTTGCCTCTTGCCTCTTGCCTCTTGCCTTTTGCCTTTTGCCTCTTGCCTTTTGCTATCTTAAAAAGAGATCCGTCAACCGCGTAACCTATGTCTTCTCCCGCCTATCTCCTTGTGGCTCATGGTAGCCGCGATCCTCGCCCCGCCCAGATTGTGGACCATTTAGCGGCTCGGATGAGGGAACGACTGGGGGGGCATCCTGTGGGAACGGCGGCCCTCGACTGTCAACCGCAACCGCTGCATGAGCAATTACAGCAGTTTTGTCAGCAGGTGCGATCGCCCGTGCAGATTTTGCCCTTGTTTTTGCTGCCGGGAGTCCATGTGAGGGAGGATATTCCCGAAGAAGTTGCGATCGCGCGATCGCAACTCCCCGACAGCCAAACCATTGAGATTTTGCCCTACCTCGGCAGTCATGAAGGACTCAGCCAAGTCCTGCGGGAGCAAATCCAGGCCCAGCCTGATTGTCAGGCTTGGATTCTCCTGGCCCATGGTAGTCGTCGTCCGGGGGGAAATGCCCCGATTGAAGCTCTCGCCGCCCAACTTCCTGAACAAGTGGGCTGCCCGGTTCGTCCCGCCTATTGGTCCGTTGAGCCAAGTTTAGAGATGCAACTGAACGACTATCAGCAAGCGGGATATGAGCGAGTGGGGGTGTTGCCCTACTTCCTCTGTCCTGGTGGGCTGACTGATGCCATTGGTGAACAGTTGCGATCGCGGTCCGGGCCACATCTCTACCTCAGTGACACCCTCAGTGAAAGTCCGCATCTGATGGAGGTTCTTCTCGATTTGCGTCAACGAGTTCCCGTTCCTTTCGCCGGATAAGCGTCGGAGACCGGAATCTCCTCAATAGGCTCACCCTCCACCGAGGCGTTCAATCTCTTCTCTAGCCCGTCGATAGCAGTCGACTCGGCCCACATCGAGGCAAACTTGCCCCCCACGCTCATAATCAGCAATGGCCCCAGAAATATCCTGAAGCTGCTCGCGAACGATGGCCCGGTTAAAATAGGGAGTCGGCGATTCATCGTTGAGCCGTAAGGCCTGGGTATGGTCTTGCATAGCCTGTCGATAATTGCCTAACTCCATATAGACGGTTCCTCGGTTACTAAAGGCCACGGGATTATCCGGTTCTAACTCAATGGCGCGGCTGTAGTCTTCGATCGCCCCCTCAAGATCCCCTAAGGCTCCTTTCGCCATACCGCGATTACTATAGGCTTTTGCGTGGTTGGGATTTAATGCAATCGTTTGGCTACAATCGGCGATGGCCTCAGTGTATTGCTGCAAATTATAGTAAGCGACGCAGCGATTGTTGTAGGCGACCCAATCATCTCCAGCTAACTCTAGGGCTTTCGTACAGTCTTCAACGGCGGCCTCATAGTTGGCTAAGTTCAAATAGACACTACAGCGGTTGACGAGGGCTTTCGTATGGTCGGGATCTAAGGACAAGGCTTGGCTGTAGTCCTGTTCAGCCCCACTATATTCACCCATGTTGAAGCGAGTCCGACCTCGGCTGTAGTAGGCGTTGACATACTCAGGATCGAGGCGAATGGCTTGGGTGTAGTCGGAAATGGCGGCGGTGGAATCTCCGGCGGCGGCGTGAGCGAGGCCACGGTTGAGATAGGCGTTGGGGGAATTGGGATCTTGGAGGATGGCTTGGGTGTAATCTTCGATGGAGGAGTGGTAATCCCCGAGTTGATAGGAGATTAAGGCCCGTTGGTAATAGGCTTGGCCATCGTTGGGGGATTCTTGCAAGACTTGGGAAAAGTCTGTTAGGGCGGCTTCTAAGTCCCCGGCTTTGGCTCGGGCTAAGCCTCGGTTATAGAGGGCGTCGGTGTTGTTGGGTTCGAGGTCTAGGGTTTTGCTGTAGTCGGCGATGGCCCCGTCATGGTCTGCGCGATCGAAGCGTAGATTGGCCCGTTGGTAATAGGCTTGGCTATGGTTGGGGTTATGGCGAATGGCTTGATCGAGTGCTTGTAGGGCGGCGTCAGGCTGGCCCTGTTCGACGTTATTGAGGGCGCGATCGTAAAAGTCTTGGGCGCGGCTTTCGCGGGGACGTTGCCAGAGCCAAACGGCTAGGCCTAGGGTTAGCAATAGCAGCATAAGGCCCCCAGCCCAGGCAATCCAGGGACGAGAGGGGGATGGGCTGGCGACAATGTCGGTGGTCTCCTCGTCTGGGGGGCTGTCGGTGTCGGTGTTGTCTTGATAACGCTCTAGGATGGGGGCGAGGTCGTCTAAGACGTCCTGGGCGGATTGATAGCGTTTGCTGCATGAGTAGACCACCATTTTGTCGATGACGGCGGCTAGATCGTCGGAGACTTGGGTGCGTTTGCGCCAGATGAGGGTTCCTGATTCGTCTTGGAGTTTGGGCAGGTTGTTGGGGGAGACGCCGGTGAGGGCTTGAACGGCGATCGCCCCGAGGGCATAGATGTCGCTGTTGTATTGAGGGTTGCCCTGGAACTGCTCAATGGGCATATAAACGGGGGTTCCGGCGGCGATGGTTCGTAGGGCATCGTCTTGGGCAATTTGTTGGCTGAGGGCTTTGACGGACCCGAAGTCAATGAGGATTAGTTCTTGGTCATGGTCGCGACGGATGATATTTTCGGGTTTAACGTCGCGGTGGATGACTTCATGCTGGTGGACGAAAACCAGGATTTGTAGGATATCCCACAAAATTTGGGCCACGGTGGCTTCGGGGAGGGCCTGTCCGGGGAGGATTTCTTCGCTGAGGGGATGGCCGTCAACGTATTCTTTGACGAGATAGAGCCGTTGCTCTTCTTGGAAGTAGGCCAACAGCCGGGGGATGCGATCGTGACTGCCGAGTTGTTCGAGGGTTTCGGCTTCTTGTTCAAAGAGGCGTTTGGCGGTTTCGAGGCATTCCATTCCTCCCTTGACGGGAGAGAGTTGCTTGACGACGCATTTGGGTAATCCAGGACGACGAACGTCAGCGGCGAGATAGGTTTGGCCAAAGGCCCCTGATCCCAAAATTTTGATGATGCGATAGCGTCTATCTAAAAGAGTGCCGATCACTAGGGTTTTGCTCGCACCTGCCACATCGGGACGCTCCAACTCGACAAATCTCTGGTCTTAATTATACTGGACAACATTTTCGGGTGCAGGGTCGGTGAATGCTCTTGAGGGAATGTCTTGAGGGAATGTCTTGAGGGAATGTCTTGAGGGAATGTAATTAGCGGTTGGATGAGATGAGTTGGGATGGATGGGGGTTATGACGGCGGTATTTCTTTCGTTGTTGGTCCTGTTGTCGTTGTCGTTCTTGTTTAGCTCGCCAGGCTTTGACGAGCCGGACTGTGCCAATGTAACTGGCTAGGCTGAGAATCGTTCCGGTCACCAGGGAACCCACGAGTAAGTCGGCAAATAATTCGCCGGTTTCGTCGAGAAAAACGTCTAGGGAGTCCCATTGGCTGGGAGCGTCATGACTTGAACGAAGGAGCGATTGCCCAATTTGGAAGTTCAGCCAATAGATGGGAACGTAGGTGAGGGGGTTACTGATCCAGGTACAGACGGCGGCACAAAGTTTATGACCCCGGAGGAGAACGGCTAGGACGATGCTGATGGGGGTTTGCATGCCAAAAAAGGGAAAACAACCGGCAAAGACGCCAACGGCGACACCTCGGGCGATATATTTGGGGGGATCTTGGAGGCGGATGAGTCGCCGGTAGTAGTAGCGGCTAATCCGCCAACCTCGTTCGATGAGGCGAATGAGTTGGTTTAGAAGTCGTGAGCCGAGAGGTTGAGTCATAGGTGGGTGCAACGGTTGGAAAGGGGGAATCTAAGGTAAATCTGAATCGGTTGGGCGGGGGCGATCGCCTGGGAAAACACAGTTGACTGTCAAGGGACTGTACAACAGACTAGGATAACAAGGCTATTTAATACGAGCATTCACGAATGTCTGAAGCAGTGCTACGGCGGGAGACGATCGCGGCGATCGCCACGGCGGTTGTCCCACAACAGGGAAGTGTCGGAATTGTGCGGTTGTCGGGGGAGGGTGCGATCGCGATCGCCCGGCGGTTGTTTCACGCCCCAGGACAACAAGTCTGGGAGACGCATCGTATTCTTTACGGAACGATCCGTCATCCGCAAACCTCGCTGCTGGTGGATGAAGCCCTGTTGTTACTTATGGTAGCGCCTCGCTCTTATACGCGCGAGGATGTGGTGGAATTTCACTGTCACGGGGGGATGATGGTGGTGCAGGAGGTGTTGCAGTTATGTTTGCAGGCGGGGGCTCGTTTGGCGACGCCTGGGGAGTTTACGTTACGGGCGTTTCTCAATGGACGGATTGATTTAACTCAGGCTGAAAGTATTGCGGATTTGGTGGGGGCGCAGTCTCAGGCGGCGTCTCAGGCGGCGTTGGCGGGGGTTCAGGGAAAGCTGGCCGGGCCGATTCGTCAGTTACGGAGTCAATGTTTGGATATTTTGGCTGAAATTGAGGCGCGGGTGGATTTTGAGGAGGATTTACCGCCGTTGGATGAGATGGCGGTGGCTGGGGATCTGGCGGCGGTGTTGCGGGAGATGGAGAGGATTGAGGCGACGGCGAGTCAGGGGGAGTTGTTACGGACGGGGTTGAAGGTGGCGATCGTGGGTCGCCCCAATGTGGGAAAATCTAGTTTGTTGAATGCTTGGAGTCGTAGCGATCGCGCGATTGTGACGGATTTACCGGGGACGACGCGGGATGTGGTGGAGTCGCAGTTGGTGGTACGGGGAATCCCGGTGCAAGTCCTGGATACGGCGGGGATTCGGGAGACGAGCGATCGCATTGAAAAAATCGGGGTGGAGCGATCGCGCCAGGCGTTGCAGGAGGCGGATTTGGTCTTGTTGGTCCTGGATGCGCTGTCGGGGTGGACGGCGGAGGATGAGGCGATTTATCGGCGGGTGTGCGATCGGCCGGTCATTACCATCCTTAATAAGTGCGATTTGGTGGCTCAACTACCGCAACTTCCCTATTGTACGGCTCCGGTTTGTACGGTGGCGGCGCGACAGGAGGGGATTGAGGGGTTGGAAGCGGCAATTTTGGAGAAGGCGAATGCGAAGGATGTGGAGATTAGCAATTTAGATTTTTGTATTAATCAACGTCAGGCGGCGGCGTTAACGCGGGCCAAGTTGGCGTTGCAACAGGTTCAGAATACGATTGAGGAGGGGTTACCGCTCGATTTTTGGACGATTGATTTACGGGATGGGATTCGCGCTTTAGGAGAAATTACGGGGGAGGAGATTACGGAGTCTGTTCTTGATCGCATTTTTAGCCGTTTTTGTATTGGGAAGTAGGGGCGAAAAATTTTTCGCCCCTACTGCAACGGATGTAATCTGTCATGATTGTTTCTTATCACCCTGAATCCAAACGCGGTGCGTTCCGGCAGTTTTTAGGGTGTTGGTCGAAGCCAAAAAGGGTTGCAAGCCGGGACGCACCCTACCGTTTTTGGTTTTATTTTTATTGGGTTTCTAATGTGTTTAGAATCCAAACGCGGTGCGTTCCGGCAGTTTTTAGG
>NZ_JAWOCL010000100.1:0-14999 GCF_046483825.1 Sodalinema sp. | reverse complement strand
ACCCCAGGCCATTCAGACACCCGGTTTTTCCAAGAAACCGAGTGTCTAATCCCCACCATCCACCCCAGGCCATTCAGACACCCGGTTTTTCCAAGAAACCGAGTGTCTAATCCCCACCATCCACCCCAGGCCATTCAGACACCCGGTTTCTCCAAGAAACCGAGTGTCTAATCCCAGCCATCCACCCCAGGCCATTCAGACACCCGGTTTCTCCAAAAAACCGAGTGTCTAATCCCCGCCATCCACTCAAAAACTCTGACATTTCCCAGAACCCACCGTCGCTCCCCCACGCTTCGCCATCAATTCCCCTTTCAACCCTTCACGAACACGCCAATACTCCTCAAACCGTTTCCCTTTCAACAAATCTTCCATCAAACGGCCCTCAGCATCCAAAAAACAGTTTCCTAGCCAGGTATCAATCGAGTCCGTCAGTCCATGATACTCCCCAGGGAAGAGCGCCGCAAACTCGCAAAAAACTAACCCCTGCCAACCTTTCAAGAAATCAATGCGAATAAAGGGAGTCGGGATTTTAGCACTCATCGAGGCGGCAAACTTAATCTGTTCTGGGGTAACGCCGGCACCGGTAAATCGCTTATCTTCATATAATCCCGTTTCAATTTGCTCTAATTTGGCATTCCACCAACAGAATTGCTTTTCGGGAAAGCGACAAATCTCTAAAATTAGGGCAACTTCTCCATAAAAACAGTAAAACTTCAAATCACGAGCCGGTTGAGTGCGTTCTGCATCTTCATAAATCAATTCTTGGACAATCCATTTATCTTCTGTCACGGTTCCTTTTTCTAAATCTTCCCGTAATCCAGCTTCTAACTCTGTCCAATCTTGCAGCGGTTTCCGACGACCTAAATCGAGAATGTCATCCGCCTGTTTCACCATATAGGCTCCTTTTGAGTTAGCCTGAGTTAATGGTTTAATGACGATGTGTTCTTGAGGCTTAATCGCCGCTGAAGGAACCACTGTATCCGCATTCAGGGGAATGGGACAGCCAATTTCTTTAGCAAACTGATAGGCGACATCTTTACTAATAAATTCATAACTTGCAATTCCTCCTCTCAGTTGTGTTTTTCTTGCGTTTAAGACGATACTGGTTCCAAAAGAAGCTAAATTATAGAGTGGATATTTTGAAGATGCTGAATGCAGGACATGAGAGGGAATTTCATTGGGTTTTAGAGTTGCAATGACCGCTTTTGAAACCTGTTCAGATAAATAAGAGCTGTAATCGTTTCGGTCTTTTGTAAAGTGCTGAACTCGGTCAAGTAGTTCTGCATAAGTCTTGTTTAAACGGCGTTTTTCCCGAGCCACATCCTGTAATTTAGAAATAATCGTCTTATCTAAAATGGCATCATTCACGCTGTACACCATCTGTTTCTCTAGTTCTAAGGTGACGGGTGTGATCTCAGATGGAGAATCCAGGTCACCCAGAAGTTTCTCATCGAGTTCTTGTCGAAACTTTGCAAGTTTTTCCTGTTCCTCAGGGAAATGGTGAATGACATCAGATACGATATCTTCCAAGTTTTCTAAATGCTGCAACGCTCCCAACCAGACAACTCGACTATCTTGAACAAATTTGGCTTTTATTTCTCCAATTCCAAAGTGTATTAACTGCCGACATCGATTTTTTAATAACTCTAAAACCTTCTCTAATTGGCTTGAATTGTTGACCCTTGAATTCGCCTGTGGGGGGGGTAGAAATCAATTTTCTGAATCGTATAATGACAAGCCAATCCCTTACAATATGCCTTTAATGCTGCCGGTAACTTATTGAGTGCTAACAAGGCTTCACCGAGATGAAAATAAGAGAGGCTACAGGTGGGATGCTTGAGAACCGATTGGCGATACCAGTAGAGTGCATCTTGAATCTCGCCTCGGAGATGATGTGCTTTCCCCTTCATGATTTCTAAACTCACCTCGTTATGGCTGGAGGGAGTCATCGGGGTAACCGGGAACTCAGATTTTAGGGGGTGTGTCATGGGAAGTTTAGGGGATTTTAGGCTGCAAGGTGATCCATTGCCCAGATGTCTGTATCATTTAATACTTTTTACCAATGAAATTGGACAATGGATAGATTTTCAGACTATACCATAGTAAAGTCACTCAGCCAGCCACCCCAACCTATTTGTGAGTCATGGTTCTCACCCCATCCCAGTCTGGTGGGGGTTCATCGAGAAGATACTGTTGCGATGTTTCTAAGAGAATTTGCGAGGGTTTATCCTCCGGGCGAAGTTGTAATGCGGCTTGAAAACAGGCGATCGCCTGCTCAAAATTACGCCCTAAATAGTCTTCTCGCCCCACTTTATATAAATGCAAAAACTTGGTTGTTTCCCGATCTAAATCATTCTGTTTAATATCAATCAACTGATAAATACTACTCGCGGTTTTCTTCCCCTTGACGCGAATCTTATCAATCTCGCGAACCCAGACGCGATCGGCACATAAATTATAGGTGTACTCACTCAAAATAATATCACAGCCGTATTCTTTGGTTAGACTTTCCAAACGGGCGCTTAAATTCACCCCATCACCAATCACCGTGTAATCCATGCGTTTTTGGGAGCCAATATTTCCAGACACAACTTCTCCAGAACTAATCCCAATCCCAATGCGAATTTCAGGCTGATTTTCGATAATTCGCTGGTCATTAAACTCCTCCAAACGGCGACGCATATCCAACGCCGAACGAATCGCCATCCAAGCATGATTTTCCGTTAACGGAAGCGGCGCCCCAAATACCGCCATTAACGCATCCCCAATAAACTTATCGAGGGTTCCCTCAAAGTTAAACACCGCCTCAACCATCGTCTCAAAGTATTGATTGAGAAGCGTCACCACCTCCGACGCATCAAAGTTTTCCGTCATAGTGGTATAGCCGCGAATATCGGAAAACAGAATCGTGACATCCTTGCGTTCCCCCACCATTAAGGCGTCTTCCCCCAACGCCATCACCTGTTCGGCGACATTCGGAGTCATGTAACGATACATAGCCGTTTTCATGCGTTTCTCGCGGCTGATATCTTCGAGAACCACTAATCCCCCTCGTACACCTCCCTCGGGGTTTGTTAACGGCGTTACCGTTAAATTGATACTGCGTTCAACAGAAGAGACTTTGGCTTTAGGAATCCGGGTGGGATGTTTGATATGCTTGAGGGTACTGCCATACCAAATACGATAGGTTTCGGGTTCTTCGGTTTCCAGAGTCGCCAAAAGATACAGCGGTAGTTCGATGCTGTCGATATCCTCTTCTAAGGTTTCAATATCGGGTTCAATTGCCGTTTCATCCAGGATATTCGCTTCAGAAATAGTATAAATCCCTAACACCACATTTTGCTCGGGGACATAATGACGCGCGGCATGGGATAAACTATCTTCGAGGCGAAACTTTAGGCTTTCGATGGGGATGGCTTCCCAGACAAAACAGCCGATTAAGCTTTCTTCCCAAACTTTTTGGTGATACTTGCCACTATCAGACTTGATAGGACATCCTAACAGTTCTAATGCGGCTTCATTAATGGTGACAATTTTACCCTGCATATCCGTTGAAATAACGGCATCGGAGAGACTTTGCAGGATATCTTTTTGATATTGTTTTTCAACGTTAACATCTTGGAAGAGTTGGGCATTTTCTAGGGCGATTCCTGCCTGGATATTAAACGCTTCCATGAAAAACTCATCAGACTGAGTAAAGCTACCTTGATATTTATTAATGAGTTGTGTAACGCCGATGAGTGCGCCTTCGGAATTGAAGACGGGCATACAAAGGATATTCCGGGTAATGTAGCCGGTTTTTTTGTCGGTGGAGGGGTCAAAACGAGGGTCTTCGTAGGCATCAGAAATGTTTAAGGGTTTCCCCGTAGAGGCGACATATCCTGCAATTCCTTTGTTACTGGGAATGCGAATTTCCATCATGGTTTTGCCGTCAGCTTTGGCGATTTTAGTCCAAAGTTCGCGACTTTCTTCAGCTAGAAGAAATAAGGTGCTACGGTCGGCTTTCAGCAGTTGCCGAGCCTGATCCATGACTGTTCGTAAAGTGGTTTCTAGGTCTAAACTTTGCCCGAGAGAGGTGGTTGCATTGAGGAGAGCGGCGACACCACGCTGATTTTGGGCGGCTCGATAAAAGGATTGACAACTTTCGAGAATAATGCCGATGGTGTCGGAGAATGTGTCAAAGGTGGTTAGATCATCTTGCGTAAATTGTTCGTGATCCGTCTGATTCAGGAGCTGAACGACCGCCATCACTTGGTGGCGGTCTTTGCTGCTAAAAATGGGGGCGCAGAGCAAGTTATGGACCGGATCGCCGGAAAATTCATCTACTTCTTTGTTAAACAGAGGATGTTCCTGGGGAGACGCGACGGTGACTCCTTTTCCGGTGCTAGCGACTTGACCTAAAATCCCGACATTGGAGGGAAGCCGTAATTCCTTGGAGGTTCCATCGGCGAGAGTGACTTTAGACCACAATTGTTGACGATCGCCATCGAGAAGAAAAATCGTCGTGCGTTGGGCCTTTAAAATCTGCCCAATCTTGAGGGTAAACGCATCGAGGAGTTCTTCGAGGATCGTTTCTAAGGTACTATCATTGAGAAATTCGATCGCCCGAGTATACTGCTGAAATTCTGCGGTGATGAAATCCAGCAAACTAATAAATTGATGGGCTTCTAAGCCTTCAACACGGCGGGCTAACCCTCCGACGCCATCTCCCTGGATGAGTGTCGTCAGAATATTGCCCGCATTCGGGAACTTCATGATGGCGATCGCCTAGCTCAAGGTAGAATTAAACAGCAGCTTTGCATAGATTAACCTAATTCTAATCGAGATGTCGGTAACGTCGAGCATTTGAGTGGTCCTCTCTTGGGTCTCTATGGGGTCTAAGGTCTCTGTGGAGTCTAACGTCGCTGTTGTCTCTCCAACCAACGCCCCAGTAACAGACTCCCGCTGATACAAGTGACGACAACCACCACCCCGAGCCAGGGAGAAGGGCGATCGCGGGGTTCCTCGGATCGCACCCCCACATAACGAGGATGACTCAGGAGGATAAAGGCCGCGATCGCCGCCAGCAGCAAACTCGCCCAAATCCCCAACCCCCAAGCCACTAAACGCCAGGGAAACCCTCCACGACGGGAGGACTTCGAGGGTGCAAACCGTCGCCAATGCTGTACCTGTCGCTCCTGTTCTGGGGTCAATTTTCCCAGAGAATCCGGTTTAGGCGGTTCGGGAGGGGATGGACTCACAACTAACCGGCGCAATTAACCGGCCCAAAATCATCTAACTGTGAATGCGTGGTTCAGGGTGCAACGTCGCTAAAATCGCCGACTCCGCCTGAGCCAGTTCTCTGAGGCGGCGATTGACCACATATAGGGGAAACTCGTTGTTGGCTAAAATCCAGAAAATCCCATAGTGACGGGCTTCCGACGCCATCAAACTGCGGTAAAATTCCGCCAACTCCCGGTCTGGTAAATGAGTCGCCAACAGGCCTAACCGTTCATGCGATCGCGCCTCAATCAGCCCTGACACCAGCAACAAATCCAGTTTACGCTCCGGCTCATTATGGCGCAATTGTCGCTTTAACTGCGACGCATAGGGAGGCGCATTCAACGGCGCTAAGGGAATCCCCCGTTCCTCTAAAATGGCATTCACCTGGCGGAAATGGTCCAATTCCTCCTCCGCTAACCGCGTCAGTTCCCGCAACAGCGGTCCATCGGAGGGATAGCGACACATTAAATTGAGCGCATTAGCCGCCGCCTTGCGTTCACAATGGGAGTGATCGAGCAGTACAGTATCGAGATGGGCGATCGCCTGCTCAATCCAAGCATCGGACGTCGGTTGCTCAAGGAACTTAATACTGGGTAATCTCGTAGTATCAGCGAATCTCCTATCAGACTGTTGCGGAGTAAAAATCATGGCCTTGGGACAATTAGTAAACGGACAATGGACGTCTAAGCGTCAGCAAGACGACGAACAAGGGCGATTCCTACGTCCCCCCACTCGCTTTCGCAACTGGATTAGCCAGGATGGAGAACAAGGTTTTCCCCCCGAGGTGGGACGGTATCATCTCTACGTGAGTTACGCCTGTCCCTGGGCTCATCGCACCTTGATGATGCGGGCGTTGAAGGGCTTAGAGCAAGCCATTAGCCTCTCGGTGGTCGATCCTTACATGGGAGACGAGGGCTGGTTTTTCTCCGAGTCCCCTGGCTGTATCCCCGATACCGTCAATGGAACGACCTATGTTCGAGATCTGTATCTCAAGGTCGATCCTCAGATGACGGGCCGAGTTACGGTTCCCATTTTATCTTAAATGTCAAAAGAAGACTCCCGTTAGAGCCGAAGGCTTAGCGGTGAGATGAATTTTGACTAAAAATATGTGGTAAAATCGCGGAGCCAACGCACCCAAGTGTGCCACGAGAGGCAAGATTGGTGGTTCTCGCCAGCTAGAATGTCCGACCAAAAAGAAGTACCTGATTACAGGGGCGGCATAGTCTAAGAATGAGAAACCGAAGCGTAACCCAAGTTTTGCCGTCTGCTGCCGGACAGTCAGTGGACGTTAAACAGATGCTTGTGGAGGGGAATCTGGACGGGGTTTCGGGGCAAAAATGCTCTGGGGCTAGACAAACCTGATGAAGCAAGAATCCCCCGTTATAATCTTTGATTTAACGGCGGGAGTGTCAAGGGATAAACAGCAGCAGACCATTGTCAACAACGAATCCCGTGAGATTATACGAATGCTTGATCAGGCATTTTTCCCTGGCGGTAACATTGAGGATGGCGATCGCAATTTCTGTCCCCAAGACCTCCAGGAGCGCGTTGATCAAACCATTGACGCAATTTATGATCCCATTAACAATGGCGTCTATCGAGCCGGATTTGCTACCACTCAAGGCGCCTATGAGGACGCGGTCAATGAGCTATTCGCGGCCTTAGATCATTGGGAAGCGGTGTTAGAGGAACAGGATTACCTTTGTGGCGATCGCCTCACGGAAGCTGACATTTGCCTGTTTACCACCCTAATTCGTTTTGATGCGGTCTACTATGGTCATTTCAAATGCAACCGCCGCCATATTTGGGACTATCCCCAACTTTGGGACTATGTCAAACGCATCTATCACCATCCGGGTATCCCCGAAACTTGTAATTTTGGGCATATCAAAGCCCATTATTATCGCAGCCATGAAGCCATCAACCCCACCGGAATTGTTCCCGTTGGACCAGATCTTCCCCTGAGTTAAGATGGTTTTTGAGTCAAGTTTGATCAGGGGATGAGGACGGTCATGATCGTCATAATACATCGTCATAATACAATGAAGCCAGGGTTCAGTATCTATGACATCAACCCGACCTCCATGGCCAGAGAATCCAGTTAACTGGACTTGGCACAACTCAACGCTAACTCGCCAATACAGTCAATTCAAATAAGACAAATACAATCGACAAAGCGATTGATATTTGACGGCTTTGTGACATTGAGATGTGTATGCTTAAGTGTCTTAAAATAGAGGTTCCTTGAATGAGAACACTGCATCAGTTCCCGCTTAGTTTTGAGGCCGGCCTAATTCAGATGAGTTTGAGGGTTAGTACCTTCGTCTCGCTGATTGCACCTTTAATTACACCTTTAATCACCGCATCTGTTGCCCAGGGACAACTCATTCCCGATCGCAGTTTAGGCAACGAAGCCTCTCAGGTCATTCCCGACGGTTCCACTCAATCCATTGAAGGGGGAGCGCAACGCGGGGGCAATCTCTTCCATAGCTTTCAAGAGTTTAATGTAGAGATGGGGCAATCAGTTGAGTTTCGTAATCCCCTGGGAGTTGAGCATATTATCACCCGTGTCACCGGCAACAGCCTCTCAGACATTTCGGGAACCTTGGGAGTAGAGGGAATCGCCAATTTGGTGTTAATCAATCCTAACGGCATTGTCTTTGGCGACACCGCCCAACTGAACCTACAAGGCTCATTCTTCGCCACCACCGCCGAGTCCCTGGACTTTGAGGAGGGCCAATTTAGTGCGATCGCCCCAGACCGTCCCCCGTTGCTTCTGGTCTCGGCCCCGATGGGAGTTCAACTCGGCGAGAACCCCGGTCCTATTGTCAATCGCTCCCAACACCTCAATGGTGATGGGGAGAGGGTGGGACTGAGCGCCCCTGAACTGACCTTTGTTGGCGGAGAGATTGGCTTCGACGGCGGGGGAGTTTCTGGCGGGGTCGTCAACTTGCGCGGCGATCGCATCTCCTTAGTCAACGGGGCCGAGGTTCAATCGCTCACTGGGGGAGCGATCACCCTCGAAGCCGGACAACTTGAAATTTTAGAAGGATCAACCGTCGTCTCCATCAACCCCGGTATCCCCCAGGGGGGCGACATTCGCCTCAACGCCCAAGATATCGTCATTGGCGGCAGTCAACTCCCCTTCTCCACCGTCGAAAGTAATAATCTCGGTTCAGGGCGAGGGGGCGATATCCTCATCAACGGCGATCGCATCCGCCTGGCCGGTGCTGGCTATATTCAATCGTTAACCCTCGGGAGCGGAGACGGCGGTGACATCGATCTGCAAGTCCGTGAGTCCATTGACTTACAAGGACCTGGCTTTGCGCTTCTAAATGGCCTCGTTGGCGAAATTACCACCACCGGCGTCAACCCCAATCAGCGCATTACCGGCCTATTTTCCCTCACCGCAGGCGGTCGAGGGGGCGATATCCGCGTTGAGACCTTAGGAGACCTTGAAGCTAACGAGGGAGCATTTATCTTAACCTCAGCCTTTGATAGCGCCGTGGGAGGCGATATTAGCGTCAACATCGGTGGCGATATGCGGCTAGTTGGCTCAGGTGTGGTCAATACCACAGAGAATGGCAGTCAGGCCAGCAGCGGCGATTTAAGTGTCAGGGCCAGAAATCTCTTCATGAGTCAAAGTAGCTTTCTCGTTGCCTTAACCACCAGTCGTCGTGACGGCGGCGACCTTGAGGTGATCACCCAAGAGCGGCTGGAACTGACCGAATCGCGAGCTGATGCGGTCTTAGCGACAGCAATTCTCACCGGGTCAGTGTTTGGGTCTGGGAGCGCCGGTGATGTTCGCGTGCAAACCCGTCAGTTATTCAATGAAGGGGGAGGGGTGATTGGCTCCAATTCCGGTGTGGTTTTCGTCGGCTTTGGCGGCCCCGGTGGCAATGTCACCATTGAGGCCAGCGAGTTGATTCAGGTGATTGGGACGGCTCCCGGAGGCCTGTTTACCAGTGGTCCGTCAACCACGAGCTTTACCAGCTTTCCGGCGGGGGATTTGACCCTACGGACCGATCGCCTAGAAGTGGGAGATGGGGGGATTATTTCCACCGCCGCCACCGCTGGGGGAGATGGAGGGAGTTTGACCATTATCGCCAACGAAATGGAGATGTTTGGGCGATCGGCCTTGACCGGATTTCCCACCCTAGTCTCGGCGTCCTCGGGCCGGGAGGATTTAGGCCGCATTGCGACGGGAGATGGCGGCGATTTACGGCTGAATGTCAATCGCTTGCTGGTGCGTGATGGGGCGGTTTTAGATGTTCAGAGTTTTGGGTCCGGGAGTGCCGGAACCTTAGAGATTCAGGGTTCGGACATTCGTTTGGATCAAGGCGGTCGCTTCAATGCTGCAACGGTGTCCGGGGCCGGGGGGAACATTGAGGTGCGATCGCAAACCCTGCAACTCCGCAATGGTAGTAGTATCAACACCAATGCCGGGACGGCTGATGGCGGCAACATTCTCCTCGATACCAACACCTTGGTGGCCTTAGACAATAGCGACATTACCGCCAACGCCCTAGAAGGTCGCGGCGGTCGAGTCAGCATCACCGCTGAGGGCATCTTTGGCACTGAATTTCGGGAATTTGTCACCCCGCAAAGTGATATTACAGCCAGTTCCCAACTCGGTCCCGAGTTTAGTGGAGAGGTCGAGATTAATAGTCCCAACGTCAATCTCTCCGCCGCCTTAGTGGACCTCCCCGATCGCATTGCCAATCCCCTCATTGCGTCGAGTTGTGACGCCGTGGACAGTCGTTTCGTGGTCACGGGACGCGGTGGCCAGCCAGCAAACCCCCGCCAACCCCTGACGGGACAACGACTCTGGCAAGATTGGCGCGCCTTACCGGAATTGCCCTCAGAGCGTGCAACTGCCCCCGCTGCCAACTCTAGCCCCCAATGGGTTGAGGCCCAGGGTTGGCTGGTGAATGAGGCCGGAATGCCGGTCCTGATTGGTGCAACACCGCCCTCCTGGCCATCACAATCGGGTTGTCGGTGATCGTGATTCCATGTTTCAAACATCGTGATACCGATGGCGGTTGGGGCGAACGGCGGTTCGCCCTCTCCCAGAGTCTCTCCCAGGGTCTCTCCCAGGGTCTCTCCCAGGGTCTCTCCCAGAGTCCATGTCTCGCAATCGGAGATTGTGTTAGGACTCTCGGGGGACTGATGGCCCTCAGTCTCCTGGAGATGGGGCCAACCCTGGCCCAGATTGAGCCGGATCAGACCTTATCTGAGCCATCGCGATCGCTACGTCAGGGTAATCAGATTCGCATTGACGGAGGAACCGTCGCCAATGACACCTTATTTCACAGTTTTCGGGAGTTTTCCATTCCCGAATCCGTTGAGGTGCAGATCAATAATGATCCCAACATTGCCACCATTATTACCCGCGTCACCGGCTCAATGCCCTCTCACCTCGATGGACAACTCGGGGCCAACGGAACAGCCAATTTGATTTTCCTGAATCCCAATGGGATTCATTTTGGAGAAACGGCGCGGTTATCTCTAGGGGGGAGTTTTTTGGCCACAACCGCCTCGGAGATTGAGTTTGCTGATGGTCGCCGTTGGGGAACAACCTCCTCGCAAGATGCACCCCTCTTGACGCTCTCGGTTCCCATTGGCCTCCAGTTTGGGGACACTCCTGGGGCGATTGTCAATCGTTCTCAGTCCCTGGATGACCGGGGAGTGGTGCGAGGTTTGGAGGCGGCACAGTTGAGCCTGTTGGGGGGCGCTGTACAGGTGAATGGGGGACAGATGCATTCACCCCAAACTCTGGAATTGGGCAGTTTTGGCCCCGGAACTTTTGTCAATCTCGATGGCCAAGGACGGGTTGCGGCTGTGACGGCGACGGCTTTCGGCCCCATTGAATTAACTCAAGAAGCGTTCCTGGAGGGAGGGGACATTCGCCTACTCGGCCATGACTTACGGATGAGTGAGGGGTCGCGGTTGGTCTCAGAAAGTGTCTCAGAGCGGGTCTCAGAGCGGGGTTCACCGGGGACTGGGGTAATTGCCATTGAGATGCAAAACGCCGTTGACCTAGAGAGTGGGTCCCGTATCCTCTCGCAAAATGGCCCCGAGGTGCGGATTCAGGCGCAACACGTCCGCCTCAGGGAGAATTCGGCCCTAATCACTCAGAGAACAACTCCAGGCCAGGGAGGTGCAATCACGATTGAGGCCAGGGAGGGAATTACCCTGACCGGGGGAGGCTTTGACCAGTTCAATCAGCATTTAGCGGCCATGGCCAGTGCGGGCCTGCAACCGAACGATGTCATCACGGGGATCTTTTCTCGGGCGGTATCCGGTCGCGCTGGGGATATTCGCCTAATAACCGATGGTGATCTAACGCTGCAAAATGGCTCAATCATCGATCAGGTTCTTTGGGCCTCGGCCCTCGGCGGAGATCTCGCCATTGAGGTGGCCCGAACTCTGGATTTACATGAATCGGGGATGTTGAACCTCAGCCTGGCCAACAGTCGGGGGGTTGCGGGAGATATCGGCATCCAAACCGAAAATTTAAGCCTTCGTGATGGGGGAGTTATTGCTGGAGTGACCTTTGGCGATGGTAACAGCGGTCAGATTAGCATTACGGCCAACGATACGATTGAGATTAGCAATACCCGTGTTGATACTTTCATTCCTACGGGAATTTTCAGCAACTCCGTCTTCGGAACCGGGACTGCTGGGGATATTAATCTCGTCACGACTCATCTGAGAGGGGTCGCCGGTGGCACAATCTCCTCCAATAGCGGCGGTTTTTTGGCCAATGTGCTGGTCACAGAAGGCGGGTTGGGAGGAAATATCACTATTGAGGCCCGAGAATCCCTGGAACTGATAGGAGTATCTGAGGATGGAACCTTCGGGAGTGGTGTGAGTACCGCCACCTTTGGCCGCTTTCCCTCGGGTGATGTGATCATCAACAGCCCTCGTATCATTCTCCAAGATGGAGCGGGTTTTTCTACGGAAACCTTTGGACCGGCTGATGGGGGAACCCTCAGCATCACGGCCCATGAGATTTACCTATCTGGACAATCACCCATTACGGGATCGACTAGCGCCTTCAACTCAACGTCAGGCCGGCGAGATTTTCGCTCAGATGTGACGGGGTCGGGTGGAGATATCCGCGTTCGCAGCGATCGCATTGTCCTTAGCAACGAGGCCGTGTTCGATGTCCGCAGTTTCGGTCCGGGTGCGGCTGGGGTGTTGGATGTGACCGCTCGTGAGATTCTGTTAGATAGCGGGAGTATGTTTAGTGCGCAGACGAGTTCTGGCCCTGGGGGAGATATTCAGGTGCGATCGCAACATCTCCAATTAGACAACGGCAGCAGCATCAATACCAATGCCGGAACCGCTGACGGCGGCAACATTACCCTAGATATTGCCACGTTACTCGCCTCGGGCAATAGTGATATTACCGCCAACGCTCTCGAAGGTCGCGGCGGACAGGTTCGCATTACGGCGGAGGGGATGTTTGGTATTGCGTTTCGCGATTCCCTCACAGAAGACAGTGATATTACCGCGAGTTCTCTCCTCGGTCCTGAGTTTACGGGTGAGGTCAGTATCAATGTCCCCACGGTCAATCTGTCGGGGGCCTTGGTGTCTCTACCCAGACCGATTTCTAATCCGGTGATTCTCTCGACCTGTGATACGGGGGAGAGTCGTTTTGTTCTCACGGGACGACGGGGATTGCGTCGTCATCCCTGGGAACCGCTGAGGGGAGAGGTTCTCTGGGAAGATTGGCAGGCGTTCCCCGAGGGGTTCTCTGAGTCTTTGTCTGAGTCTTTGTCTGAGGTGACGGATACGGCGGCCACGGCCAGTCGGCGCGAGGGTCATGCACCGATTTCGCCGTCGCCATTTGTGGAGGCGGAACGGTTAGCGGTGGATGAGCGGGGGAATCCGGTTCTGGTTGGGGCGCGATCGCCTAGACTGGATTCTAGCCTAGGACAACCGATCAGGCGGCTACAGGAACGGCAACGGCCTAACCTGGATTTAGACTGGGATTTAGAAGATATGGGCGGTACTGGGATCGAACCAGTGACATCCTGCTTGTAAGGCAGGCGCTCTACCGCTGAGCTAACCGCCCCTGATGGGGATGTTGCTAAAGGGATGATGGCAGCGCCTCATCTCGGCAACGGTTTAGTATCATATCAGACTTTGGCGTCGGTTGATACAAAAATCGAATTTTTTTTGAAGGGTTGTTTTGAGGAGTTTTCTGAGGAGGTTGTCTCTGCGGTGGCGATCGCAGCAAACAACAACGGCACCCAGACCAGTCGGACGAGTGATTTCCTCATATCAGTTGAGACTCTCTGGAGACGCAGCTAAGACAGTAGCTCGAAGACTATTGCGCTGTGTTGCTCCCAGTCAGTTAATTGGAGGAAGTGTCAGTCGCTTGGGCGGATGCCGTTGTGTGTTGGAGTCGGACAGATGTTAGAGTTAACAGCGTATTTACCTCGTTTACTAATGTGGACTGCGCTGTGCTTATCTGTCGTGAAGCCTTCTCTTGGCTTCTGGTTACTACTATAGGGAACCTCACGAACCGATGCAAGGGTATTTAACCAAACGTTACACAATTCAATTCGGTCAAAATCTCAACGATTTTCTAATATCAAAAACAACACCCAGCCTAGAGAATCGGGCAATTCCACCTCGGTTATCGTCAATAGACGACAGGATTGAGTCGAGTGAGTGAAGGTGAAATCAGTGAGTCTTGGGCTGGGTGCTGTGGCGAGTTTTCTTGAGAAGCTCGCTTGAGAACCAACAACAATGAGATGTGTATTCTAGCCTCCAACGAATGGACCGAGGAACGAGGACTAGGTCTCGAAGCGGATCAGCTCGATGCTCGTCTCTCTGGATCTACTCTACACAATTTGCGATCGCCTGGCCCCCAAACGACAACAATTGTTACCTCAGTCGAGTCTCTGATTTTTTAAGTTAAAGTTGTGTAACAGCCCCAGTCATGTTCAAACCCGTTCAAAAAGCATCAAGCCGACCCAGAATCTCCAGGTCGGCTCTCTTATCAACCAGCTATATTATCATTGCTGCTGGCGGCTTTTAAGTGGGACTGAGTGAGCGTCAGAGACTACGCACCCAACTCGGCGAAGGAGCGATTCAACATGCTCAGATGACGACGTTCGCTGCGACGAGTGTTGTTCATCATCAAACGGCGAGAGCGTTCTGAGACTGATTGCGCTTGACCCGTTTCGTCGGTACGATAGCTGACACCCCGATACTTCAGTTCAACAGTCGGTTGTTGAGTCAACGTCGGTTGAACGTTGCAGAAGCGCCAGTCTAAGCCACGATACTTACCAACCACTTCCGTGGGGGCTTTTTCTTCGACTTGAACGGGACTGGTGTTGTAGGTAATGCCGCGATATGTGAGTTCCATGGTTTCCGCCTCCAAAGCGTGAAATGTGCAAAGAGGCGCGTTCCTTCGGGAGTCGTCCCTACTTCCGTCTCCCCTCACTTGGCTCCAACACGTTCAGAGTTTTGTGATGCGGAGAGATGAACGATTTATCTTTCTGTATCTATTGTTACCATTTTGCAAGTCGATGTCAAGGGCTGAGGATATGTCGCAACATTTCTTTACATTTTTGGAACTCTTGCCCCTATTCCCTGTTCCCCGTTCCCTGTTCCCCCCGCTCTTGCCTATTGCCTCTTGCCTATTGCCCCTTCCCCCCCGTTCCCCCCACGGTACAATAAAGCCTCAAGCTCTCTTGCAATAGGTAGATTAACTGTGG
>NZ_JAWOCL010000052.1:0-11593 GCF_046483825.1 Sodalinema sp. | reverse complement strand
AACGATTTCTCGGGCAGCGTCAAAGCCAACGTTTGGGTTGAATTGCAGGCGATAGGTGGCGATGGGAGGAGTCATGGTTTTAGAGGGAACAGGGAACAGGGAACAGGGAACAGGGAACAGGGAACAGGGAATCACCCCCTCCACTGAGGGGATAGTAATAAGGGGTAGGGTGTGTTCCGGCTTGCAACCCTTGTGGGGGTTTACCGATAGGCTATATGCTGCCGGAACGCACCATTTCAGGAATACGGGGACAGATTTGGGGGGGGTCTCTTCTTAACCCGGTTTATCTTTGATACGGGTATTGATGTCACGATTGACGATCAACTGTTCTCGTATAGTACAACAGTTAGGGGAGGAATTTTGATGGATTCATTACCGTTTAGAGTTGTGGGAGAGAGGGGGCCAGAACCTTGCCAGATGGAGTCACTTGAATCGAGGGTTTTAGTCCAGGTTTGATTGGGGGCTGGGGGCGATTCAATGATGGTCTCGTTAAAGTTAAAGATAGCCCAAATTGCCTGATTGGCTTGGGATTGGTGAACGCTGAACCAGCGGGATTCGTTGTTGTATTGGGTTTGGATTTGTTGGCGATCGCCCGCTGTAATCGCGAGATTGGTTGTTCGTCGTTCGATGAGATGTTTATAGAAGTTGAGTAAGACCTGATGATGGTCACTCTCTCGTTTTTGCCACTTGAGGGTTGAGGTTTTCAAGGTTTCTAAACTCGCTGCATCTGGTGGAGTTCCGCTGGCGTGGAAGGCTTCAAATTCTCGTTTTCGACCTTGGCGGACGGCTTCGACTAAATCGGGATCTTGGTGGTCGATAAAATAGAGAAAGGGGGAGTCTTCCCCATATTCTTCGCCCATAAATAACAGTGGGATTCCGGGATTAAGGAGAGTGGCGGCGGCGGCAAGTTTGAGGGCATCAAAAGATACGAGTTGGGAGAGACGTTCTCCTAACATGCGGTTGCCAATTTGGTCGTGATTTTGATTGCAGATCACGAACTGGGAGGGGGGGCGATCGCGGACATCGCTACCATGATATCGCTTGCGGTGGGGGGAATAGGTCCATTGATAGACAAAACTCTCCCGCCAGGCGGTGGCCAGTTGTTCACAACGGCCAAAATCTTCGTAATAGCCCTGTTGTTCTCCCGTTAACAGGGTATGTAAACTATGGTGGAAATCATCACTCCATTGGGCATCCATTCCCCAACCATGTTCGTTGCGAGGGCGAATGACACAGACATCATTGAGATCACTTTCGGCGATGAGATAGCGAGGATAGGTGGCGGTTTGATTAAACTGGGCCAGGCGATCGCTCAACTCCCCTAAAATATGTTTGGCCCCAAAGTCATAAATGGCATGAATGGCATCGAGACGTAAGCCATCAAAATGATACTCCCGTAGCCAGTAGAGGGCGTTTTCAATGACGAAATTACGCACTCCCTCACTATAGGCATCATCGAAGTTAATGGCCCCACCCCAAGGGGTTTGATATTTTTCCGTGAAATAGGGGCCAAAATCGCGGCTGTAGTTTCCTTCTGGGCCAAAGTGGTTATAGACGACATCGAGAATCACCGCTAATCCCGCTTGGTGGGCGGCATTGACGAGGGTTTTTAGCCCGTCGGGGCCGCCGTAGGAGTTTTGAACCGCGAAGGGATAGACGCCATCATAGCCCCAGTTGCGATCGCCGGGAAACTGGGCCACCGGCATCAGTTCAATGGTGGTAATGCCCAATTCCCGCAATTGATGTAAACGAGAGATAGCCGCCTCAAAGGTTCCTTCGGGGGTAAAGGTTCCGATGTGTAATTCGTAGATCATCGACTCCTGTAGGGGGATTCCTTCCCAATCGTGATCCCCCCAGGAAAAGCTTTCATGATCGACGACAGCCGAGGCCTGATGAACCCCATCGGGTTGAGAGTATGAGGCGGGATCGGGGCGGAGTGTTTCGCCGTTGAGGCGGTACTGGTAGCGGGTTCCGGGGGGAATATCGGAGAGGGTAATCCGCCAGTAACCGTGATCATCTTGTTCGAGAGGGTGCGATCGCCCCTGTGGTGTGAGACCCTCTAAGCTAACGCGATCGAGTAATGGCCCCCAAAGAGAGAACTCACAGCGATCGCCCCCTAAATAGCGTGCACCAATGTTCATAAATAAAAGTCGGTCCAACGACCAATCCTAGAGTTCAGCTTACTGGCGTTTTAACAAGAGTGTTGAACGGGATTCAACGGTAAACGTATCTTCTCCACTGTAGCGGATTTTGCTATCACAAAACTCGGATTTTGTGGTATCTAAAATCACAAGCCATTTATGAGTTTTCAGACTCTCCGGCAGTGCAAACTCAATCGCTTCGTAATGGGCATTAAATAACAGCAAAAAGCTATCATCAACAATCCGTTCCCCCTGCTTACCTCGGGCGGGAATGGCATTCCCATTCAAGAAGACGGCGATCGCCTTCGCAAACCCCTCTTGCCATTGTTCCTCATCGATTTCCTCGCCATTGGGATTAAACCAGCCCAAATCCGTCACCTGAGATCCATAAATCGGCTGGCCCTGGAACCACTTACGGCGGCGAAAGACGGGATGGCGATGACGGAATTGGATGAGTTGTTGGGTGAACTCTAGCAGATTAGCATTTCCTTCTTGTAACGTCCAGTCAATCCATGCCAATTCATTGTCCTGGCAATAGACATTATTATTGCCCTGCTGACTGCGTCCTAATTCATCGCCACTGACTAACATGGGGATACCTTGAGATAACATCAAGGTCACCAAAAAGTTACGCCGCTGCCGATTCCGCAATTCCAGAACTTCGGGGTCATCGGTTGGCCCTTCTACCCCACAATTCCAAGACCGATTATGGCTTTCTCCATCCCGATTATCTTCCCCATTGGCTTCATTGTGTTTCTCGTTATAGCTCACTAAATCATTGAGTGTAAAGCCATCATGGGCGGTGACAAAATTAATGCTGGCACTCGGACGACGACCGTTAAACTTATAGAGATCTGAACTTCCCGTTAGACGATAGGCAAACTCCGCCAACGTGCCATCTTCGCCTCGCCAAAAGTCTCGCACTGCATCACGATAACGACCATTCCATTCTGACCAAAGTAGGGGGAAATTACCCACTTGATAACCACCATCAGCAATATCCCAAGGTTCAGCAATAAGTTTCACTTTTGAGAGGATGGGATCTTGATGGATGATATCAAAGAAAGCGGCTAAACTATCCACTTCATAGAGTTCTCGGGCTAGGGCAGACGCCAAGTCAAAGCGGAAGCCATCGACGTGCATGTCTAACACCCAATACCGCAAACTGTCCATAATCAGTTTGAGAACTTGGGGATGACTGACATTGAGAGAATTGCCGCAGCCGGTGAAGTCCATATAATAGCGGGGATCATCTTCCACGAGGCGGTAATAGGTGGTGTTGTCAATCCCCCGAAAACATAGAGTTGGCCCGAGATGATTCCCTTCGCCGGTGTGGTTGTAAACCACATCTAAAATAACTTCAATTCCCTCAGCATGGAGGGCTTTCACCATTTCTTTAAATTCCCGAACCTGATCTTGAGGATTTTCACTGGCACTGTAGCCACGGTAAGGGGCAAAATAGGCGATGGAATCATAACCCCAGTAGTTTGTCAAGCCCGTTTCGGCTAAGTGGCCCGGTTGGGAGACAAAATGATGAACGGGCATCAGTTCGACGGCCGTAATTCCCAGGGATTTGAGATAACGAAGGGCCTCAGGATGAGCTAAGCCGCGATAGGTTCCCCGCCATTCCGGGGGAATATCCGGGTGTTGGCGGGTGAAGCCTTTGACGTGCATCTCGTAGATGACGGTTTCCTGTTCCGGGATGTTGAGGAGGCGATCGCCCTCCCAATCAAAAGACTCATCCACGACAATCGCCTTGGGAATCCATTGGGAGTCATCGCGATCGCAAAAGGAGAGATCCTCATCCTCATCCTCCCAACAGTAGCCAAAAATCGTCTCATCATAGCCAATTTGTCCATCTAAGGCTTTGGCGTAGGGATCGATGAGTAACTTATTAGGATTAAAGCGATGGCCCTGTTCCGGTTCAAAGGGGCCATGAACCCGGAAGCCGTAGCGTTGGCCGGGTTTGATGCCGGGGAGATACCCATGCCAGTTATAGTTTTCGATTTCAGTTAAGGAAACCCGAGTTTCCTGACCCTGTTCATCAAATAAGCACAACTCAACTTGGGTCGCATTTTCGCTATAAATAGCAAAGTTGGTTCCTTGGCCATCCCAATACGCCCCCAAAGGATAGGGTTCACCGGGCCAGATTGGCATATCCATACAAGTTCTCGTGTTGTTCTTATCTATCGGTTGCGGGAGTTTTGTCCCTTGAGGGCTAATATATCCTAAGTCTTCAAACTCTGTGCAGTTCTCTGTGCAGTTCTCTATGCAGTTCTCTGTGCCGTTAAGCCTAAGAGATTCTCCCTGGGATGAGTTTTCCGGTTCTGTCCCCGTTTTATTCTGGTTTCGGACTATGTATGTTCTTCGACGTTGCTGGCGGAATTTGCCCTGCATTAGCCTGGTTGGGATGTGGGTGGTGTCTCCTGGGGCGATCGCCCAAATGCCCCCCTCAGTCGAGATTCTCAGCCAAGCCGAGCGTCCCTGGATTGACGTTCCGCCCCCCCTGGATGTCCCGGAGGTTCCGCCACCTAGCCGCGAGACGGCGGCGACGATTCGCTATTTAGTTTATGTCAACAGTCGCAGTTCTGAACGTTTGCAGCAGATTCAACGTCTCAATCCTGAAGCCGGTTTTGGCATCTTTCAGGGGGAGCAAATTATTCAGGCGGGACTGTTCCGCCAACGTGGGGCCGCCGAGATGCGATCGCAGCAACTCGCGGCCGAGGGAATCTCCTCACTCGTGGCCGCTGTCACCGTTCGGGATCAATCCCCCTCGGATGCGAGTCATGCCCGTAATGGGTCCTATTATGTGGTAATTCCCGGTTCTCAACGGACTCTCGATGAAGCCATGATGACGGTTCAAACCACTGTCAACCCCGGAACGGGGATTCAACGGCGCGATCGCCCCCGAGGACTGCATCTGGCCATCGGACCGTTCCGAAACCGGGAGATGGCCGAACGGTTAAGCGATCGCCTCCGCCGCCGGGGATTGTCCCAAACCCGAGTTCACTATGATCCCGAGTAGATCCTCAATTCACCACCTCTGGACGTGACAGCGGTGGCCGAGCCTTAGCCTAGGATTTTTGATGACTCTCCCATCCATCTCCTAAGGGCCGACTGTATCAGCTTGATGTCCTGTAGTTCCCTAAACAACAATGACTCACAGACTAAAGACACTTCTATTCAGTCTCTTGGCCGTTGCGATCGTAATCGCCATCCCCATCCTCTCGATTCAACCCTCAATCTCCGTTGAGTTCAATCCTCCTGATCGCGGAACCCCGGAACAAGTTGATGGAGGCGGGACTCGTTTCCGGGATTTCGAGCAATCCGGAGAGCGGATGATTCCTATTTTTGTCAATGGCGAGGAACTCGAATGTCCTCTCAGTGCCATCTTGCCGCCCGAAAACTATGGGTTAACTCGCCAAGCCTATCCCACGATTTTCTATCACACCCCCCCAGTTAAGGACATGGAGGTGATTTTTACCCTGCGGGATGCTCAAGAGCAACTGGTGTATCAAACCCGCTACGTCACCGGAGACGAACATGGAACCTATGGCTTGCCGATTCCCGCCTTCGTCAATGTCCCACCCTTAGAACGCTATCAAGGCTATGTCTGGACGGTGGAGTTACCGAAGTTTGAGGCGAGTGTCTCAGGAACCATTGTCCGAGTCAACACAACGGCCAGTTTTGACGAGGAGTTCGCCGCCGCATCAGCCGAGGAACGTCTGCAACTGCTGGCCGATGCCGGACTTTGGTACGATATGCTCGATCAACTGGCTCAACTTCATCGCGATCGCCCCGATGAACCGCAGTGGTATCGCCTCTGGACGGAGATCGCCGAAGCCGCTGAGTTGATGAAAGTGGGGATGAAACCCCTACTCTAACCCCTACTCTTCACCCCTTTGTCCTCATGCTGACCTGGGAACGGGTTGTTAAATTTAGCCATCAGTGCGGCCCCGAGGTGGGGGTCTGCGATCGCGCCTGGGTCGAAATTGACTTAGAAGCCTTGGCGGAGAATGTCCGTCATCTCAAGGCCCTATTGGCCCCGAACACGGAGTTCATGGCGGTCGTGAAGGCCGATGGCTATGGTCATGGGGCCATTCCGGTGGCTGAGACGGTCTTGGCCGCCGGTGCAAACGCCTTGGCCGTCGCAACCGTGGATGAGGGGGTGGAACTGCGTCAGGGGGGAATTACAGCCCCAATTCTACTGTTGGGGGCCAATCCTAGCCCCCAACATATTCAGGCCCTACTCCGCTGGAACCTAGAACCGACCCTCTGCGATCTCGATCATGCCAAGATGATCTCAGGGATGTTGGCCCGCCAACAGTCTGGGGCCAGCGATGCAACAGCCAGTTCACCGCTTCGGGTTCATGTGAAGTTAGATACGGGAATGTCCCGCCTCGGGGTCCGTTGGACGGAGGCGGTTTCGCTGTTACAACAGATCCAAGTTTTACCCCATTTGCAATTGGCGAGTCTCTACTCCCATTTCGCTACGGCTGATGAGTTAGATCCGGGTACGATGCGGCAACAACAGGCGCGGTTTGAGACGGCGATCGCCCAACTGCAAGCCGCCGCAATCCCTCTCCCTAAGCTGCATTTCGCCAATTCCGCCGCCACCCTCTGCAACCGGGCCAGCCACTATGATCAAGTGCGGGTGGGGTTAGCCCTCTATGGCCTTTATCCTGCCCCTCATCTGCGATCGCAGGTCAAGCTACGGCCGGTTTTACAAGTCAAAGCCCGCATTACTCAAGTCAAAACCATTCCCCCCGGAACCGGCGTCAGTTATGGTCATCGCTTTGTCAGTCAACGGCCAACGCGCCTGGCCGTCGTTGGCATCGGCTATGCTGATGGGGTTCCCCGCCGCTTATCGAATCAGCTACAGGGTCTCCTCAACGCCGGCGGACAAGTTTGGCGCGTTCCCCAGGTGGGATCGATTACCATGGATCAACTCATGTTAGATGTGACGGATCTCCCGGATGTGAAGGTCGCCGATGTGGTGACATTACTGGGAACCCTGGGAGACGAGTCTATTTCAGCCGATGACTGGGCTAATCAACTCGGAACCATCTCCTGGGAAATTCTCTGTGGTTTCAAACACCGCTTACCTCGGGTACAAGTTTGACCCGGCCAGGGGAACCAAACCCCGATAGAATGATGGATGAGCCGTGCGTCTGCCTGTCTTGCCAACTATGCCCACTTCCTTTTCCAATTCTGGCTCTTTGTATTCTCAACTGATTACCCGGCTGCGAGATGTGCGGGATATTCAGTCTGCGGCGGCGGTGTTGCAATGGGATCGGGCCACCTATATGCCCCTCGGTGGGGCCGCGGCCCGAGGGCGACAACTAGCGACGCTGCGACAGGTGGCCCATGAAAAGCTTTGTGATCCGGCGTTGGGGGAGATTTTAGAGCAACTCGATGGGGAAGCGCAACAGTACCCCTATGAGAGTGATGAAGCCAGTTTGATTCGGGTGGCCCGTCGTGATTATGAACAGGCGACACGGGTTCCGGCGGGGTTTATGGCCCGGCTGTCTCATCATCAAACTGAGTCGTATTTGGCGTGGGCTGAGGCCAGGGAGGCGGGAACGTTTGAGCGAGTCTGTCCCTATTTGGAGAAAACCCTGGATTTGAGTCGGGAATGGGCGAGTTTCTTCCCGGATTGCGATCGCCCGGCGGATTCTCTCATCGCCCTATCTGATGAAGGGATGACCAGTCGCGTATTAGAGGAGTTATTTTCTCAATTGCGGGGGGAGTTGGTCCCTATTGTACAGGCGATCGCCGCTGCTCCTCCCATCGACACCAAGCTTCTACAACAGGAGTTCCCCGAAACGGCCCAACTGAACTTTTGCGCCAAATTGATGGAACGCATCGGCTATGACTTCAGCCGAGGCCGCCAAGACGCGACGCTACATCCATTTACGACCAGTTTTTCCATTAATGACGTTCGCATCACCACCCGCACCGATCTCCACAATCTCACCGAAAGTCTATTTTGTAGTCTCCATGAAATGGGTCATGCGTTGTATGAACAAAACATCGATTTAGCCCTCGAAGCAACTCCTTTAGCGGATGGAACCTCCTCGGGAATCCACGAGAGTCAATCTCGTCTTTGGGAGAATCTGGTTGGCCGCAGTCGCGCCTTTTGGGAATGCTTTTATCCCCGTCTTCAGGGCTTTTTTCTGCGTCAACTCGGACAATCCTCGGTTTGTGACTTCTATCACGCTATTAACCGCGTCGCCTGTACTCCCATTCGCACCGCTGCCGATGAAGTGACCTATAATCTCCATGTGATGATTCGCTTCGAGTTAGAAGTGGCCATGTTGGAGGGAAAATTGAGTGTTGAAGATTTACCCGAGGCTTGGAATAGTTGTTATGAGCGCGATTTAGGGATTACTCCCACTCACCCGAATGAGGGCGTTTTACAAGATGTCCATTGGTACGCCAAACTGATTGGAGGTCAGTTTCAAGGCTATACATTAGGCAATTTAATCGCCAGTCAACTGTTTGAAACGGCCCTGAAAGAACATCCCGAGATTCCCGTTGATTTAGAACGGGGTAATTTTTCAACTCTGTTAACTTGGTTACAACGGAATGTGTATCGTCATGGGCGTAAGTTTACCGCCGATGAACTGGTCGATCGCATTACGGGAATGCCGATTCATATTGACCCCTTTTTACGCTATATCCGCAGTAAATATGGGGATTTGTATAGGTTGGATTTGTAAAAAAGTCTCTTTAAAGGAGTGAACGTTTTTCGGGGGTGACTGTTGGGTTAGTGGTTAATTTGGAAGACGTTAAGTGTTGGTAGCCATGAGACGATAGCCAATTCCATGGACGGTTTCAATGAAATTATCGGCAGCGCCAGCTAATTTAAGTTTTTGGCGTAAGCTTCTGATGTGAACTTTTACAGTATGTTCTTCGGGACAGGCTTCAGTTTTCCAGAGATTTTCCAGAATGACACTGCGGCTGAGAACTCGCCGTTGATTTCGTAAAAGTAATTCCAGCAAGCTAAATTCTTTTGGGGTAAGCCGTAGGGGATTTTGATGATAATGGGCTTCATAGGTGCTGGGATTGAGTTCCACCCCAGCCCATTCTAAAATTGGCGGGGTAATGGGACTACCTCGTCTGAGTAACGCACGAATTCTGGCAAATAGTTCCCCGAGGTCAATAGGCTTGACGATATAGTCATCTGCACCCATATCTAAACCAGTAATTTTATCCGTAATGGTATCTCGGGCTGTCATCATTAACACCGGCATTTGATAGCCCTGCGATCGCAGTCGGTGACAAAGAGCAAAACCATCGGTTTCCGGTAACATCACGTCTAACAGCATCAGATCATAGTCAAAGAGCTTGACATAATCCCAGCCTTTTTCCCCATCCTCAGCCAAGTCAACCACATAAAGTTGATCGCTGAGAGCCTCGGCTAAGGTTTCGGCTAAGGGAAGATCGTCTTCAACTAAAAGAATCCTCATTGTCTTCTTATGGGTCGCCTCACTTGGCCTTAGTTTAGGGGAAAAGGGTTTCTGCTTATCTTTACAATCTGTTAAGTTATGTTCCCTCAGAGATGGAGTCGCCTCTGGGGGGATTGGCCTGAAATTGAGAGCTTTGCACTGGGGATCAAGGTCGAGGATAAGGCTGACCCCAACTCCTTTTTCCATGAAGAAATGTTAAAAAAACGCCGATCTGGGCAATGTTTCCGATTTCTTTACAAACTCCCTACCCAATTATTTACATTCAACCCTTAAGCTTCCAATTCAGATGGGTCCGAGAGCCGTATCCTCCGATACCTCCTCTGACTTACCTCCCAAACTAAACACTAGAGACCCTAAGTATTTAGGAGAACTGAAACTATGTTGGATGCTTTTTCCAAAGTTGTTGAGCAAGCGGATCGCCAGGGGACTTACCTGAGTGACGAGCAAGTGGACGCCTTGTCCGCCATGGTGGCTGACAGTAACAAGCGTTTAGATGTGGTGAACCGTCTCACCGGCAATGCTTCATCCATTACCGCCAATGCTTACCGGGGCTTGGTTTCAGAGCAACCTCAAGTCTTTGGTCCAGGTGGTGCGTGCTTCCATCATCGCAATCAAGCCGCCTGTCTGCGTGACTTGGGTTTCATTTTGCGCTATGTCACCTATTCCATGCTGGCGGGAGATCCCAGTGTCATGGATGATCGCTGTCTCAATGGCCTGCGGGAAACCTACCAAGCCTTAGGGACTCCTGGTGCAACCGTCGCCTTGGGAATCGAGAAAATGAAAGATGCTGCTTTGGCGATCGCCAACGATTCCAATGGCATCACCCCCGGCGATTGTAGTTCCTTGATGTCAGAATTAGCGCTTTACTTTGACCGAGCGGCTGCCGCTGTTGCTTAAGAAGCATCATTTTTTCCCCATTTTGACCATCGTTTTATACTGGAGATTTTTTAGCTATGAAAACCCCTTTAACCGAGGCGATCGCTGCCGCTGACGCTCGTGGTGTGTATCTGGGCAACACGGAAATGCAGGCCATTTTCGGTCGTTTCAGCCGCGCCACCGCTGGCTTGCAAGCTGCCAAAGCCTTTAACCAGAACGGTCAGGCTTGGGCGGAAGCCGCCGCCGGCCACGTCTATCAAAAGTTTCCCTACACCACGCAAATGGAGGGACCCCAGTACGCTTCTACCCCTGAAGGAAAGTCGAAGTGTGTCCGTGACATCAGCCATTATCTACGCACCATTAGCTATTGCTGTGTTGTGGGTGGAACCGGTCCGTTGGATGAATATGTGGTGGCCGGTGTCAAGGAATTCAATGCTGCTCTTGGCTTGTCTCCGAGTTGGTATATCGCGGCTTTGGAGTTCGTTCGCGACAATCATGGCTTGTCTGGTGATGTGGGTGGAGAAGCCAACATCTACCTCAACTATGCCATTAATGCCTTGAGCTAACCCCTCATCCTGAATACCCTTAGGGATTCAGTGTCACCAGTAGCGGGTTCCTTTTTCCTTTTTTCCTTGAGCAATGATGTCTAACCGTTAACCAGCAAGAGTTAACGGTTAGCCGTTGAGAGTTGATAGCGATCTCACCTAGGTCTTGTTCAGGGGTGAGGCTGAGTGATGTCTGAATCTCGCAACAGTTAGTCAGGGTCGGACAAGGTCATGGGAGCGATTCATTGTCCGACCTTTTTGTACTCAATCTCGTCATCTGTCATCGAGGAGCACGAAGATGAGAGGACCAATCGCTGAGCCGAGCATCGGCAGATCTGGGGTTAATTTGAGTGGATTTTAAATGATCATTATTGAGTGGAGATAAAATCACGATGAGTTTAACAGCATCTCGCCTCGGAGTGGGGGACGTCATTGGAGAAAAAATTGAGTTGCGTCAGAATTGGACGGAAGATGAGTTACAGGAGGTGTTTCGCGCCGCCTACACTCAGGTTTTTGGGCGGGAAGGACTCACCCTCAGCGAGACCTTTGTCAGTTTAGA
>NZ_JAWOCL010000217.1:0-15399 GCF_046483825.1 Sodalinema sp. | reverse complement strand
ATGTCGAGGAGTTCTCCGGCGAGGTACAGATGGGGACAGATGCGACTTTCTAGGGTTTTGAAGTTGATTTCTTTGAGGTTGATGCCGCCGCAGGTGACGAATTCGTCTTTGAAGATGCCTTTGCCGCTGATGGGATATTGACTCTGGAGGAGTTGCTGGTTGAGGCGGTTCATGGCTTTTTTGGAGAGTTCGGCCCAGCGGGTTTGAGGGTCGATCTCGACGGCGTTGAGGTGGTAGTTCCAGAGTCGTCGGGATAGGGGAATGGGGGAGACACTGCCTAGGGTTTTGCGGGGGTGGTCGGCTTTTTGGCGGTGATAGATCTGATGGAGGGTTTCGGGGTTGTGTTGGGGGAGCCAGTTAAGACGGATTGAGGTTCGATAGTGGCAGTCGTGGAGGGTTCTGGCACCCCAGGCGGAGAGTTTGAGGACGGCGGGACCGCTAAGTCCCCAATGGGTAATCAGGAGAGGACCCTGTTGTTTGAGTTGGTGTTGTTTGAGTTTGTGTTGTTTGAGGTGGTTATCAGGGAGGGAAATCTCGACGTTGGGGACGCTGATGCCGGCCAGTTGGGTGAGTTGGGGGTCGCGGATGTTGAAGGTAAAGAGGGAGGGTACGGGAGGAATGAGACTGTGGCCGAGGTTTTGGGCGAAGCGATAGCCGCTGGGATGGCTACCGGTGGCTAGGAGCAGGCGATCGCACTCCCGTGGGTCTCCATGACGTAAGCTGACTCTAAAGCCGCTGGAATGACGCTCAACGGCTTGGACGGGGGTTTGGGTTTCTAGGGTGATGCCGGCCTGTTGGGCAGTGTGTAGGAGACATTGGGCGATGGTGTCGGAGTCGTCGGTGGTGGGAAACATCCGTCCGTCGGCTTCGGTTTTGAGGGAAACGCCGTGATTCTGGAACCATTGGCTGGTGTCGCGGGGTTGGAAGCGGCTAAAGGGACCTCGCAGGGCTTTAGACCCGCGAGGATAATGTTGGGCGAGTTCTTTGGGGTCGAAACAAGCGTGGGTGACGTTGCAGCGTCCTCCGCCGGAGATACGGACTTTGTGGAGGGGATGGCGGCTGGCTTCGAGGATGGTGATGGAGAGGTTGGGGTTGTGGGTGGCGGCGGTGATGGCCCCGAAGAATCCGGCGGCCCCACCGCCGATGATGATGATGCGTTGCACGTTTCGTCGTGAATTGTTGATCGTTTTTGTAGAGGCTTTATGATTTGAAAACCCAAGTTAATACCTAAGTTAATAAACGTATTTTTGGGCGTTTATTGCTATAGATGATTACCATAGATTCAGCGGCTAGGCTCAGGGCTTCATGACATGAGCGAGCAATGATTCGGTTAGACGAGATTCAGACTGAAGTTGCTGAGTCCGATTGAGGAGATATTCTGACAATTCTGATGATTGATTCTGGGTGATGTCAATCCCTTCTAACATTTTCTCAATAGAAAGTTCTAGGCAGGTTGGATTGAGGGGGGTGATTTTCCAATCTAGCAACTCACATAGGCTTTCGACCTTATGTGAAACACTACGCATAGGGACAAATGGACAACCGACCTGTGCCGCCATGATGATGTTGTGGTAATGTCCTGAGACTAAAGCACTAGAACTTTTTAGGAGAGACCAAAACTCGGTATAATTTCCATCAAAGACAAACGCTCCTGTAATTTCCTTTAAGGTTTGGTTGATTTTCCTAAGAGAACCACTACCAGCATCCATCAGAATCACTTGAAATCCCTTTTCTTGAATAGCAGATATTACTGTTGTGAATAGATGCAACGAGTGATTTTGATTCATATTGCTGGCAAGAACTGAGATAAAGCTCAAACAGATGTAGGGAGACTTGATGGTATGAGCAGTCAGCCAATCCTGGATCTGATCTTGTTTGGATAGATCAGGAGAGATAGAAAAAACGGGATCAGGAACCAGTTGTGATTCAAATCCTAAACTTTGCAAAAGTTGATTAGAGCGAGGTTCTCGGGCTGTCACAAGGTCGAGATAGGGACAAAGATATTCCAAAATCCCTTCCATGACTAAGTCACTACCGGGAGCTGGGGTGGTTTGGTTGATTAGGGCAACTTTTTTATTGAGATACGTTTTAGCGTACCAAAGTAAAAATGCTCCTCGAAGACTAATTTTATTGGTTTTGTAGTTCAACAACTCTGCATTGTGAATGACTAGGTCGGACTGGGATAGTAAAGGGAGTAGGAACTCGGAGGCGTCTCTCGCGTCGCCTCGCTGCCACATTTCTCCATATCGCTGAAAATCGTTGGCAGTTTTTGGGAAGTATTCAGCGATTCTTGGAGTGTTTTTAGCTCTTTTTACATACTTCTTTAGTTGCCTTAAGCTCGGTTTGGCTGGGGGTATTTCTTGATAATAATCTTTTGCCAAATCTCGCTGCTCAACGGTAATGAGTTTTTGTTCTGGAGCCGCGTTGGCAACCATACGTATTAAGGAACTCATGGTTGCTTGACAGCCAAAGTTATTGATGTAGCTGTTGTCATTCAAGAGTAAAATTGTCATTTTAGGATAATCCAAAACATTTATACAATCGAGGATTTCAGAAACGCTAGATGTGGTAGATATAAAATCTACTCAATTTTCATCTCTTTGAGGATGGCTTCAAATTCCGAGATATCGACGTGAATGTCCTCTAGTCTGAGATGGGGGTCTTCAAAGGGCTGGGGTCGTGGGCCAGTCCCAAAGAGGTAATAATAGTCTAAACCAACTTGGTTGCAAATGTTCCAATAACTGACGCTGACGTAGTTGGGGGAATAAATCTCTAATACTTTGCTGTTTTTGGGGCAAAAAATGAGGTTAGTCAGTCCGGCACCGTGGGGGGCAATCACAGAGTTGGCGGTGGCAAATAACTTGATTTGCTCGGTGAGAGAATAGTCTTCGAGAAAGACTTTTTCAAATCCTTTTTTTTGTAAGTTTTCTAGGATTTCATCTTCGTTGAGAAGCCGTCGGCTGCTGGCTTTGTTGCGGCTAATATAAAGACGTCTGGTTTTATTGGTATCATCAGAGTCAAGGATAGTCTGGGGGATTAATGCTTGTCTGAGAAACTCAAAGGCCCAGTTACCGATGTTACAGGTTTGGTGACGAACAAAGGAGGGAACGAGCAGACGTTTGGCTTGTAGGTGAGGGTAGTCTGCTGCGGTAATCAGTTTCTCTGGGGGAATGTTGAGAAGTTTGAGGGAGTCACGCTGAAACCCTTGAGCTAGATCATTGATGATAAAATAGTCGATGTCTTGGAACCAATCTGGCGATCGCCTCAGCAGGTCATATCGAGGCAAAACATCGACTATCCAGTGAAAAAAGCTGTTTCCACCGGCTGCACTTAGGACGGCAACGGTTTTATCTAGGTAAGTTGGGGGCTGAATTTCTTGGCGAAAAATGGGATGTTTTTGGGGGTTGTTTGGGTCAACTCTCATGTAAATTGAAGCGTCAGATAAGAGTTGATTGTCTGGGGTAATGACGGCAACACCGTTCCAAATTCGTCCGCCGGCTACGGAGGCAAGATAGGCGGGTTGAGATTGGGTTCCATAGTCGAGGTTGAATTTCCAGTATAGGTCTGCGTCAAGGGTGTTCGGAGGTTGGCGGGATAGGGATTGAGGGGGATAAATGTTAGGTCTTAAACCATTCGTTTGACGCTGGTGATCCGGGAGTTGGTTCCACCAGTGATCGATGGTTGGATAAACCCCGTCGGGGGTATAGGATTTCTGGAATTTCTGGAATAACGACTTGAGATAAGATTTCAATGGTTTTGCTTGAACTGTTACGGCGATGGATTTGGGTCTTCAGCCTTCATAGCAAACTGTGGTAAATTTGTCAATGAATCGACGGAGATTTCCGCAAAAGGCTAGGTCCGCAAATCGAGACGGGTGGGGGAAGGGCCAGGATCTCGGAAGAGGTTACGGCCGGCGGTTGGGGGGGATCTGTTGTGGTGGAGGTCTGAGATGGATTATTATATCGGCTATATTGGACGGCGATCGCCTACCTGATTTTAGTCATGTTTGTATCGTTACTATTAATGGCTTCGATGAGTTGGACTCCAATTCCTGAGTTGGCGGGCCAGGGAGTGGTGTTGAGTCAACGCATTGGCGATGGGGTGGGAGAAGCTTGTCGTCGGGTGGCGATCGCAACGGATCAGACGTTATACCTGTATCCTCGTCCAGTGATGACGGGGGATGGCAATACTCGGGGGGAAACGGCGATTGTTGGGGTATTCTCCGATGAACAAATCCAGTTGCTACGGGCCAATGTCCCCGGTGTCGATGGGGATGATCGATTTTGGCATGAGATTGTTGATAGTATCGGCAATCGGGGCTATATTTTGGCGTTTGATCCGACGACGGGACAATCGACGTTACGCTTTTGTCCTTAACCGCGACGACCGCTGAGATAGGTTTGGGTGAGGGGATGGCTGGGTTGGCGCAATGGCAATTTTCACCTGAAAAACCGATTCTGCGGAAACTGTCGTATAAAATATGTAGAAGCTTTTAGCACTTCAAGATTCACACCTGAGACTTCAGTGAGGAGAACAACATCCACTATGACCCCACGGCGAACTGTTCACTATCTTCCCAAATGGCTCGGTACCATCGCATCGGGTGCTGCGGCTATGGTCTTCCTCAGTCCGGGGATGGCGATCGCTCAAGATGAGATCGCCTATCGTCTGCGCGTCAATCCTAATCTCCAAGTTCCTCCCATCGGTGAACCTGGGGAGTTTTTGCCCGGTGGCGATGGGGTTCCGCCTGAAGTCCCGAGTGATCCTGACGCTCAACCCGATCGCATTGGTAAACCCGATTCCCGGATTGAACTGCGGTTGAGTGAACGTCGGGTCTATCTCTATGAAGATGATGAGGTCATCGCTAGTTATCCTGTGGCGGTTGGGAAACCCGGTTGGGAAACGCCGGTTGGCGAGTTTCAGGTCACCAATATGGCCCTCGATCCGGTTTGGGAAAATCCCTGGACGGGTGAGTTGGTTCCCCCTGGACCGAATAGTCCCATTGGCCCGGCGGTAATTGTCTTCTATGAGGGTAATGACTGGATTGCTTTTCATGGAACTCCCAATGAGGAGTTGATTGGCCAGGCGGTGTCTCATGGTTGTGTGCGGATGCGGAATGATGACATTCTGGCCATGTATGAACAGGTGAACCCTGGAACGCCTGTGGTGGTTTCTCAATAGGGAACAGGGGAAGAAAAGGCAAGAGGCAAGAGGCAAGAGGCAAAAGAAGGGAACAGGGAACAGGGAATAGGGAATATTTGAGATCTCTGGCCTCGACTTTGGCTTTCTGTGACTTACGACATTTTGAGTGACCTGTTGCTTGCTCTGTGTTGCTTGCTCTGTTAACGAGTTTCTACCCCGAGGTCTTCGCCTCGGGGTTTTTGGGGTTGGGGAGAGGTTCCCCCCGGGTCAATGGCTGCGAGAAGTAGCCAGCCGAGGGTGTTGATGCGGGCATCGAAGAGGGTGACGTCGATGAGATGAAAGAGGGTTGTGGCGGCAAAGGCCAGCAGTAGCATTAGGGGGATGAGATTGGTCTGAGTTCTTAGAGGTTGGAGGGGGTTGAGGTGGGTGACACCGCGATAACACACCCAGCCTACGCTGAGATAGAGAAGTAGGGTGGCGGGGATGCCGGTTTCGGCTAACAACATCAGAGGCAGGTTATGGGGATGTCCGAGCCATTGTCCGCTGTGGTCTTGGTAGAGTTGGGAAAAGTGACGCAGTCCCCAACCCCAGATGGGGCGATCGCAGCTTAAGTCCCAAGCAAATTGCCATTGGCTAGTCCGTAGGGTTTCAATGGGGCGATTGGGGTAGAGGTCATCGTTGAGACGTGCCCAGATGGCTCTCGGAACGATTTGCTGTAGGGGGGATTGGAGGGGGGCGGGGCCAAAGGCGGCCCCGAGGATGAGGGCGGCCATGGCCCCAACGGCGGCAATTAGCCAACGCCAACCGAGAACGATGGCATAGGTGAGGGCGATCGCGATCGCAACGGCCCAACCGTTGCGGGAGGAGGTGGCGAATAGGACGAGGCTGTTGGCTAAGACTAATCCTCCCCAACCCCAGATGGCCCGGGGCCAGGGACGATGGGCGGGACGGGTTCGCCAGGCTTGAACGGTGAGTCCGACACTGAGGGTCCAGGCGATGACGCTGAAGTTGGCCAGGGGGTTGGCGTAGCCGAAGACGGATGACATACGACCTGGGGGAGTTCCACCGGCTTCGAGTTGCCAAGAGATGAGCCAACCCCAGTCGATGGGACCATGCCAACCGAGGTACTGTTGGCCGAGGCCGATGAGGGCGACGGGTAGGGAGGAGAGGGCGATCGCTTCGGCGAGTTGTTGTCGTTGTTGGGGTTGCTGAATGAGGGAACGACTGGCGATAAAGATGGCGATGAAGGGCAGAAAATTGGCTAATCCGAGGAGGGCCGTTGAGGTATCTTCGGATTGTAGGGCTGAGAGGAGGAGGAGTAGGGAGAGTAGGGCCAAACTCCAGGTGAGAGGCTGTTGCAGGTGCGATCGCCCCTCTCGCCACCAGGACCAGCTACAAACAGCGATGATGGCTAGTCCTCCCAATAGGGGACTCAAGGGGAGCATTAGCACTCCTGCGCACATTAGCCGCCAAGGGATGCTCTTTTGTTGATCTAGCCCCATTGCCATGCTTCAACGGTTAACGGTTCATACTTCACGGTTAAAAGTTGTCTTTTCGTCCCCGCAACCGGGCAAAGGTTTGTACGGAATCGTGACTTTGAACGGTTTGTTGTAGGCTGGGATGGTCCCAACGGAGAAAGGGATTGGTTTGTTTTTCCAGGCCGATGAGGGAGGGGACAGTGGGTTGGTTACGCGATCGCGCCTCTTTTACCTCTGCGAATCGTTGCTGAAGGGTGGGATTTTCGGCATCGACGGTTAGGGCAAATTGGAGATTTTTAAGGGTATATTCGTGGGCGCACCAGATGCGGGTGTTCTCGGGGAGATTCCGCAATTTGCCCAGGGAGGTGACCATTTGGGCTGGGGTTCCTTCAAAGAGTCGCCCACAGCCGCCGACAAAGAGGGTATCGCCACAAAAGAGTTCACCGCTGTCGTCGGGATGGGTGGGAGGGAAATAATAGGCGATATGGCCGCGAGTATGGCCGGGAACGAAATAGACTTGGGCGGTTCGTCCGGCAAAGGAGACGCGATCGCCCTCCTCTAGGAAGACGGACTGGCCGGGGATGCGCCCTTTGTCTTCTCGTCCGCCATAGGTAATTACGTCGGGAAAGGCCTGTTGCAAGGATGGGTTCCCCCCGACATGATCGGCATGGTGATGGGTGTTGAAGATGGTGGTGAGGGTTGCGTCTAGCTGCTGGAGTTTGTCTAAGACGGGGGCGGCTTCGGCGGGATCGACAACGGCGGCCATCTGACGGGGGCGATCGTACAAGAGGAAGATATAGTTGTCGGATAAGGCGGGAAGTCGATAAATCTCCATGGTCAGGGTGAGATACGAGTCAGGGCAATGGATGTGACTTAACTTGAGTTAACCTAACATGAGTTAACCTAACATGAGTTAACCTAATTGTGAGTGTCTCAAGAGGGATGTCGGCAGAGATAGATTATGGGTCAAGCTTTGCAGGGAAAGACAATTGGCTATTGGCGATCGCTGATTGAGTCATGTTTAGACAGTCATGTGATTAGCCATCAGGATTACTTAAAACTAACGTGTTTACTCTTGTCCGGTCAAGGGTTGTCTATTGAAGATTATCAGCAAATTAATGCGATTTTTGATCGTATACAATTAGGACGGATTCGGATTGTTTATACTTGATTTTCGAGGTTTGTGGTTATATTGTAACCTTAGAAAACAAAATTAATGAGTTTTGGATGCTGTTTGGAGATATAATTCAAAACAAAACCTGGATGGACTCGATTCATGGGAATGGATGTCGATTTTGAGCGATCGCAGATCACACTCTCCATTATTATTCCCGTTTATAATGAGGAAGATAACTTGGCCTGTCTATTAAAGCGAGTCATGGACAGCCTGGGTATCCCAAATTTGAGTTATGAAATCATTTGTGTTAATGATGGAAGTCACGATAAAAGTTTAGATAAACTTATTGGTTATCATCAAAAAAATCCAGCTATCAAAATCATAAATTTATCCCGTAATTTTGGTAAAGATATTGCTCTCAGTGCCGGATTAGACTTTGCCAGTGGGGCCGCCGTGATTCCCCTGGATGCGGATTTACAAGATCCTCCGGAACTCATTGAAGCCTTAGTTGCGAAATGGCGAGAGGGCTATGATGTGGTCTATGCCACTCGCCGCGATCGTCATGGGGAAACTTGGCTAAAACGTTTTAGTGCTACTTACTTTTATCGCTTAATTGGGCGAGTTAGCAAGGTTCCTATTCCCGAGGATACAGGAGACTTTCGCTTGATGGATCGACGGGTGGTGGAGGCTCTCAAAAAACTTCCGGAACGGAACCGATTTATGAAAGGGTTATTTGCCTGGGTGGGATATCGACAAATTGCGATTGATTATGATCGCGATCCTCGCTATGCCGGTCAGAGTAAGTGGAACTACTGGAAACTCTGGAATTTTGCCCTTGATGGGATTACGGCGTTTAGTTCTTTACCGTTGAAGGTTTGGAGTTATGTTGGACTGATCGTTTCGTCAATCGCCTTAGTCTATGCTATTTTTTTAGTCCTTCGTACTCTGATTTTCGGAATTGATGTTCCTGGATATGCCTCACTGATGGTGGCTGTATTGTTTCTTGGGGGGATCCAGTTGATTAGTTTAGGGGTCATTGGCGAGTATTTAGGACGGGTTTATGAAGAGGTCAAAGGCCGTCCTTTATATTTGGTTCGGGATCTCTATGGTTTTGACGATAGAGGTTTTGACGATAGAGGTTTTGACGATAGAGGGGACGCATCTCAAACCTCCCCAGCGAGTCAGCCTGGGGGAAGGGATTCATGAGTCAACCGTCCCCGAGTGGCCCGCCCATCCGACTACTGTTGGTATTCTGCATTGTGGTGACCGCCTTGGCCATTTATGGATTGGGGGGACTCGATCCTGAACGGATGCGAGCGGGGTTAGAGGCGGCCGGTTGGTGGGCGCCGCTTCTGTATCTGGTTTTGTATAGTCTAGGAACGTTGCTGTTGTTACCTTCGACGCCTCTCAATTTAATGGGAGGCGCTTTGTTTGGAGTGGTTTTGGGAACGGTTTGGAGCAGTTTGGGGGCGATTTTGGCGGCGATGATTGCTTTTGGGTTCAGTCGAACGGTGGGGCGCGAGGCGATCGCCCGACGGATGGGCCAAGGTTGGCAGGCTTTGGATGCTGAACTCCAGCAGGGAGGGGTATTTTATCTGTTTGCGATTCGCCTGTTGCCGATTATTCCTTATGGTGTGGTTAATTTTGCGGCGGGGTTGAGTGGAATTCGCGTTCGGGATTATCTCTTCGGTACGTTACTGGGAACGGTTCCGGGAATCTTGCCGATTGTGATGTTGGGGAGTTCCGGACGTCAGGCCCTAGAAACTGGGGATTTGTGGCCGGTGTTTGGGGCGTTAACCCTGACGGGGATGTTGGTGGTGGGAGCGACGATTTATCGACGCCGACGACGACCACCGAGAGATGGGGATGGGTTTTGAGCCTCTCAGGACATTTCTGGGGATGGGCGATCGCAGGGATCGCGGCCTGGGAATGAGGCTGTCGGCCAAGGCTTTAGGGGCTCATTCGAGGCTCCCACTCGCCGAAAGAGTGTGCTACCTTGGCATAAGCTAGGGGATACTTAGGGGCAAATCGCTCAATCCTGGGCTGAGTCTGACGTTCCTAAGGTTCTGCTCAAGCTGGCGTTCCCTGTTCCTCTTGCAGACCATGATGAACGTGATTACTGATGAGTTGACTGTGGTGGCAGGTTTGGTCATCCAACGTGACATTGTGGTGGTGGGTAGGACCTTTGGTAATCCACCAATCTGCCTAGGTGGGGTAGTGTTGGGATATGCTTGTGATCAGTTTTTACAGGGTCTTTGCCGTACTTCACCTCAATGAGAACTGCTATGACTGTCAATGCTCCTGTGGCCTCCCCAAAGATTTCTATTTTAGTCAGTGATCTCTCGAAACAGGGGGCTGGGCGCTGGGGTGGGGCGGTGCGAACCTTTTTGTTAGCCCAGGCCCTAGAACGAATTGGGGTGACGGTCAAGATTTACGGATTTGTGTTTGGGGATGAACCCTGTGAGCCAACGGTGAGTGATGTTCCCATCATCACGGTTCCGGGTGAGTATTATCCGGGCTTTATTGGGCGATCGCGGGCGTTATTGAAGCAACTCGATACTGATATTATTTATGCGTTGCGTCCGAAACCGACGACATTAGGGTTAGCCTTATGGCACAAACGCAGGACGGGCTGTCGGGTTATTTTAGATATCGACGATTGGGAGTTGAGTTGGCATGGGGGCGATGGTTATCGCTATCGCCCTAGTCTGAGACAATTGGCTCAGGATACCCTGAAACCTCGGGGAGCCTTACGATATCCCGATCACCCTCTCTATCTGCGTTGGATGGAATCTCGCGTCTCTCAGGCCGATGCTGTCACCGTTCATACTCAATTTTTGCAAACTCGCTTTGGCGGAGTCAAAATTCCCAATGGTAAGGATACGGAGTTGTTTAATCCTGAGGCTTATGATCCGCAACTGAGCCGCCAGGCCTATGGACTCTCAGATTATCGCATCTTGATGTTTCCGGGGGCACCTCGCCCCTATAAAGGGATTGAGGATGTTTTACTGGCCCTTGATCGCCTCGATGATCGTGATCTACGGCTGGTGATTGTGGGAGGGAGTCCTTACGATGATTATGATCAGCAGTTGATGCAGCGATGGGGCCGCTGGATTATTCAACTTCCACCGCAACCGGTGACCAAAATGCCGTTTGTGGTGGCGGGGGCTGATATCATTGTGGTTCCTCAACGAGAAACTCCGGCGGCGTTGGCCCAGTTTCCCCTTAAGCTGACGGATGGTATGTCTATGGCAAAACCAATTCTGGCGACTCGGGTTGGGGATATTCCCGAAATTCTCCAAGATTCTGGGTATTTAGTGGAACCTGAGGCCCCTGAGGCGATCGCGCAACAGATTCGCTGGATTCTCGCTCATCCTGAAGAGGCACAACAGCGAGGAGCATTGGCACGAAAGCGTTGTATTGAACACTATAGTATTGAGGCTATGTCGGGGTTGCTCTCGGACGTGGTGCGATCGCTGCAATCCTCCTAAAATTTGTAAACAGTCTGTGTCGTCTTTAACGTTCACCTTGCCCTCGGTTTTATGTCTCCCAATAAACTCTTACTTAAAGTTGCACTGCAATCACCCTATCTGTTTGTAGGGACGATCCTATTAGGATTTTCGGGGGCGGTCTTTAATAGTGTGAGTGTGACCTTGATTGTGCCCTTAATTTTGTCAATCTTAGGACAAGAGACGAGCATGATGGGAGGAATGCCCCCCATTATTCAACAAGCCATGGGATTTGCTGATACTATCGCCGGTGATTATCGAATCGCCATTCTAACTGGGGTTGTGTTCCTGGCGATCGCCTTGAAAAACTTTTCGAGCTACGCGAGTAACTTGGTGGGGACTGCCCTCGGCCAATCTATTTCGAGGACGTTGCGTTACGATGGTATTGATGTATTTTTAAATGTTGATATTGACTTTTATTCGAGCCACAAAATCAGTGAAGTTGTCAACAAAATGAATGCTGAAATGGGGAGAACTTCAGCAGCAATTCGCTCATTCAGCCAGCTTATTATTGCGGTCATTACGATGATTTTCTTCCTGGCTATTTTGACTTCAATTTCTTGGCAACTAACCCTCGCCTCGATTATGGCGTTGGGGTTAGTTGCTTTACTTAACCAGATTTTTATTAAACGAGCGAAAAAGTTTGGTCAGGACTTAACTCGTGATTCTCGGGCATTAACCAATAAGTTGTTTGAGACCCTAAATGGGATTAATTTAATTAAAACTGTGGCAACAGAAGACCTAGAAGCGAGTCGCCTCAGGCATTTAATTTATGCTCGTGAACGTAGTGAGTTCAAGTCTCAGGCGAATTCAGCGGTTATTGGTCCGATTAACGAAACAGCCGGTATTCTTTCCTTGCTTTTAATTGTTCTAGCCGCTCGCTATCTCTTCGCAGAGCAGATTGAAGCCCTGTCGGCGGTTATTTTGACTTACTTATTACTCCTATTTCGTTTATTGCCAGTTGTGGGAACGGTGAATAATATCCGCAGCGGTTTATCGAATAAAAGTGCCAGTATTTTGGTGGTGTCTGACTATCTAGATCGGGACAACAAGCCATTTATGAAAAATGGGTCTATTCCCTTTGAAAAGCTCAAAAGTGGGATTCGGTTTGAGTCAGTTGATTTTAAGTATAGTAGTGGCAATCAGGACTTGGCACTCAAAGATATTAACTTATGGATTCCCCAAGGCAAAACCGTAGCTCTCGTGGGAAGTTCAGGGGCAGGTAAATCCACTCTGGCAGATCTGATTCCTCGTTTTTATGATCCCACTGGAGGATGTATTAAATTTGATGATGAGGACTTACGAAACTATGATATGAAAACCATTCGCCGTCGGATGGGGATTGTTAGTCAGGATACATTCTTATTCAATAGTTCTGTCCTATATAACCTCACCTATGGCTGTGACTGGGCTGGTGAAGCTGAGGCGATAGAAGCTGCGAAACGAGCGAATGCTTATGAATTCATTATGAATTTACCGCAGGGGTTTGATACAGAAATTGGCGATCGCGGGGTGATGTTATCGGGGGGACAACGACAACGTCTTGCGATCGCGCGGGCCATTATCCGCGATCCTGAAGTTCTGATTCTCGATGAGGCGACTAGCGCCCTAGATACGTTATCAGAACGGTTAGTTCAGGAGGCGATCGAGCAACTGTGTCATGATCGCACCACAATTGTTATCGCTCACCGTCTCTCGACCATTCGTAATGCGGATCAGATTGTGGTGATGGAACGAGGACGAGTGGTTGAGGTTGGGTCTCATGCGTCTCTGTTGGAACATGACAGTTATTATGCAACACTGTATGACGCTCAGTTCTCTCAGGATAATGAGGATGCTGTTCAACAAGCCCGCAAGGAAACGTTAATCAATACCTCCTATGAAGTGCGAACCCGTCTCAACCCCATGATTGGTTTCCTCAATTTGTTGGTTGATGACATTGTCGATTCCCCTGAAGAACGCCAGGAACTGACTCAAGAGGCGTACGAGTCGGCGGTCCGTCTTCTCAAAACATTACAGTTTCTTGAAAATAGTGCTAGAGCTGAGTAGGATGCGGCATAGTTATGGACATTGCACCTGCTAGACTTAAGCAGGATTCTGGTTGTTACCCAGAGAACCCGGATCTGAATGGGCCGGTTCTCTTCTAACGTGCGGTGTCTTCTTCTCTATCTTTTCTATGCTAGTTCTTCTAATTTTCTTTATTCTCTTCCTGGTTCTGGTTGCCTTTACTCCCCTATTGGGGTACTCCGATCAAAAATGGATTCTTCCTTTCATGTGGGGATTGTTTGCTCTGTTTACGCTGGCTGGATGGGCCGTGTTTTTAGGAATCGGTTGGCTCAATTTCTAGGAGAGAGTTAGGCCGCTGGAGGACGTTCGGAGTGTAGCCATTGAGCCAGTTGTGGCGTTAGGGGCTGACGCTGACGAGTTTTGGGGTTGATACAGACATGATGGGTGGAGGCTTGACTGACGGGGCGATCGCTCCCTAGCTTGTAGATGGTGTAGTTGACCTGAAACTGACTGGCTTCAATGGTTTTGGGGACGAGTTCGATCGTCACCTCGTCTCCCCAATAGAGAGGAGCGAGAAAGCGGATGTGAGCCTCAACAATGGGGATAGCTAGTTCACCCTGGGCTAAGAGTTGGGCCAAATTAACTCCAGCTTGGGCGATCGCCGCCTCGTAGGCGTAGTGACAAATCGAGAGTAAACGAGCAAAGTAGACGACGCCGGCGGCATCGGTATCCTCAAGACGAATGGTATGCTGGTAAATCATGCAAAATTTTGCAAACGTCATTTTGCAAACGTCATTTTGCAAATTCCCTCCATTAAACCATTGATCGCCATAGGCTCGCCGGAGTTGTCCGGGAATGATACCCGAGTCGGGGTTAGGTCAGCCTCGGGTCTTGGGGGCCAGAATATTCGATAATATGAGTGTTTCTACTCCAGTCCACGAACGTCAGGACGCGCGATGGTTCGATCTGAAATTTTCAGCCGGGCAAGACAAGGGAATGCCGATGCCTTGGCCGCCCTGATGAATCACTCTCTGCAAGCGAAACAGATCACGGTGAATGTCAGCGTGCAGGAGCAGAGTATGGTGGCGATCGCGACGGGACAAACGGCGCCGGATCAAAGCTTTATGGTCAACTTCATCTGTCGGGGCTTGCGAAAACTTGAGGCTGACTCGATCCGCAAAGTCACAATTGTTGGCTATCTCAATGGGGGAACGATTCCCTTATGGCGGGAGACCATACACCTTGATGGTAATCTTGATGGCAATGAGGAGGCTGAGTATCCACCGCTGTTCTCGGACCGGCCAACTTCCCCTCCCCCTCCTGTCTCGGAGTCGAGGTCTCCTGTCGCCTATCCAGCGTCCCTAACCCCCATTGCCTCTCGTCGCCGTCGCCAACCTCCCACCCTACTCTCACGGGTTAAAACCCTGGTTGGGGTGCTGTTGTTTCTTCTGGTGAGCGCCGTTGCGATCGCGGTGGCGGCGTTAGTGAAGCTCTTAACCGCTCTGCTAGCTGAAAATTCGATTTATAGTATCAATCTCCTCGGAGATCTGTTTCGCGGAATTGAGATTGTTGAAGTGTTTAATGTCCTAGTTTTTGCCATTTTGGGCTTGGGGCTCGGCGTGGCGACGGCTTTTATCCCCCGCTATCTGGGAATTCGCTTCAATGCGCTCATTATCATCCTACTGTTACCAACGCTGCTGAGTTTCGGTACGATTATTCGCTATGACAACTGGATTAATGAGTTTGCGGCTAACGAAGGGATTTCGATAACGGAGTCGAGATTAAAAACTGATCGCTATCTCTACGAAAGAATTGAGGAAACGGGGATTTGGGGGTTCTATCTCCATACGGCTCGCTACCCGAGTCTGCCGCTGTATGTACGACAGTTTGAAGAACGAGATCCCCTCGAATCAGAAGCTGTTTCTCGAGTGGAACGACAGGTGGGGATGAATCCTGAGGATCTATCGCTCCTCTTTTCGGTCTGTATGTGGGGGATTCGCGGCTTTTACTTCCTGGTTTCGGTGATTACTGTGATTGGTCATTTTGGCCAAGGGATTGATCTGGCTGATCGTCTCTCGGGACGAGTGGGGATGTCGCCGGAGCCTGAGGGCGATCTGGCCGGGAATCACCCAGATTGACACGTGGG
>NZ_JAWOCL010000153.1:0-7768 GCF_046483825.1 Sodalinema sp. | reverse complement strand
GTAAAATCAGCGATCGCCGTTATTCATCCAAGCAGGCCACAATGACCGTCAATCTTCCCGCCCAATACGACCCTCAACAGACCGAAGCCAAATGGCAACAGTACTGGGAAGACCATCAGGTATTCAAAGCCGACCCCAACGCCCCCGGCGACCCCTACTGCGTCGTCATCCCACCCCCCAACGTTACCGGCAGCCTCCACATGGGCCATGCCTTTGAAAGCGCCCTCATCGATACCCTCGTTCGCTATCAGCGGATGCAAGGTCGTAACACCCTCTGGCTACCGGGAACCGACCACGCCAGCATCGCCGTTCAGAGTATTCTCGACCGCCAACTCAAAGCCGACGGTCAACATCGCGACGACCTCGGCCGAGAAAAATTCCTGGAACGGGCCTGGACCTGGAAAGCTGAATCCGGCGGCAAAATCACCAACCAACTGCGACGCTTAGGAGTCTCCGTCGACTGGACTCGCGAACGCTTCACCCTCGACGAAGGCCTCTCCGAAGCCGTCCTCGAAGCCTTCATTCGCCTCTACAACGACGGCTTGATTTACCGGGGCAACTACCTCGTTAACTGGTGTCCCGAAAGTCAATCCGCCGTCTCCGACCTGGAAGTCGACCAAAAAGAAGTCAACGGTCATCTCTGGCATTTCCGCTATCCCCTCAGCGACGGGTCCGGCTTCATGGAAGTGGCCACCACTCGCCCCGAAACCATGCTGGGGGATACCGCCGTCGCCGTGAACCCCAAAGACCCTCGCTATCAATCCCTCATCGGCAAAACCCTGACCCTGCCCCTGATGAACCGGGACATCCCCATCATTGCCGATGATTTAGTAGACCGAGAATTTGGGACTGGCTGCGTGAAAGTGACCCCCGCCCACGACCCCAACGACTTCGCCATGGGGCAACGCCACAACCTGCCCCAAATCAACATCATGAACAAAGATGGGTCACTCAATGAGAATGCTGGGGAGTTTCAGGGACAAGACCGCTTCGTGGCCCGTAAAAACGTCGTACAACGCCTCGATGAAGCCGGGTTCCTGGTCAAAGTCGAGGACTACAGCCACAGCGTCCCCTACAGCGAACGGGGCAAAGTTCCCGTCGAACCCCTCCTATCGACTCAGTGGTACATCAAAATTCGTCCCCTGGCCGATTTCGCCCTCTCCTGTCTCGATGACGAAAATTCGCCCCAGTTCGTCCCCGAACGCTGGCGGAAAGTCTATCGGGATTGGTTGGTCAATCTCCAGGATTGGTGCATCTCCCGGCAACTCTGGTGGGGTCATCAAATTCCCGCCTGGTACGTCGTCAGTGAAACCGACGGCGACATCACCGACGAGACCCCCTTTATTGTGGCCAAAAGCGAGGCAGAGGCGACCCAGCAAGCCCAGGAACGCTTCGGCGATGAGGCCGACCTCGTTCGTGACCCGGACGTGCTGGATACCTGGTTTTCTTCGGGGCTATGGCCCTTCTCTACGATGGGCTGGCCTCACAAGACGGAGGATTTAGAGACCTATTTTCCCACCAGTACCCTGGTCACGGGGTTTGATATTATCTTTTTCTGGGTGGCCCGGATGACGATGATGTCGGGCTATTTCACCGGTAAGATGCCCTTTCAGGATGTCTATATTCACGGGTTGGTTCGGGATGAGAACAATCAGAAGATGTCCAAGTCGAAGGGGAACGGCATTGACCCCTTGTTGTTAATCAATAAGTATGGAACCGATGCCCTGCGTTATACCCTAATTCGGGAAGTGGCGGGGGCGGGCCAAGATATCCGGCTAGAATACGATCGCAAGAAGGATGAATCCGTCTCCGTCGAAGCCTCCCGCAACTTCACCAATAAACTCTGGAACGCCTCTCGCTTCGTGATGCTGAATCTGGCCGAACAAACGCCGCAGCAGTTGGGAACCCCCAATCCTGAGGCGTTGGAATTGGCAGACCGCTGGATTCTCTCGCGATTTGGGCAAACGGTTCGCCAAACCTCTGATTATGTCAATCACTATGGTTTGGGGGAAGCGGCCAAGGGACTGTATGAGTTTATCTGGGGCGATTTCTGCGACTGGTATATTGAATTGGTGAAACCCCGCCTACAGGGTGACGATGCCGACTCGAAACGGGTGGCCCAGCAAACGCTGGCGGTTGTCCTCGATGGGATTCTCAAATTGCTGCATCCTTTTCTCCCCCATATCACCGAGGAAGTTTGGCAGGTGTTGACGCAATCGGGGGATGAGGTCTGTTTAGCGACTCAGGCTTATCCTCAGGTGAATGAGGCCTGGATTGATGAGGAATTGGAGTCAGGCTTTGAGTTGTTGATTGGGGCCATTCGCACGATTCGCAACTTGCGGGCCGAGTTGGAGATTAAGCCGAGTTTGAAGATTGCGGTGATTTTACAAAGTCAGAGCGATCGCGAACGCGATATCCTGGAGCGAGGACAAGCCTATATTGAGACTCTGGGTAAAGTTGACTCGTTCACCCTCACTGATGTCCTGGCCGAAGAACCTGGACAAACTATCGCCGGTGTGGTAGGAACGGTTCAGGTGTTAATTCCCCTAGCGGGTGTGGTGGACATTGGCGAAATTCGCGCCAAAATAGAGAAGAGACTCGCTAAGGCTGAAGCTGAGGTGAAGTCCTATGCGGGGCGATTAAGCAATCCGAATTTTGTCAACAAAGCCCCGGATGCTGTGGTACAGGGTGCGCGCACGGCCCTAGCTGAGGCGGAAACTCAAGTGGCGATGTTACAAAATCGCTTGAGTCGCCTCTAGGTTGGGTTGATCGTTGACAGTTGACAGTTTAAAAAGGACAATAAAAGCTAGGTAAATTCCCTCACAGTATAGGTTCTTCCTTTTTTGCTTGTCCTATCTTGTCTGACTGCTGCTATAGCTGTATGGCTTGGCTTCGTTCGTCAACTCAGCGAGTTGGCTCTGTTGGTTTCAAGGCGATCGCCCTATGTTATATCTCGCTCAGGTCACAAAGAAAGGTCTATTAGGTAAAACCACCTTACGACTCTTGGCTCGCCGCAAACCGGATGAGACTTGGGCGCCAATTTCGGGGGAAGAACTCGTCGACATGGAGAACAACGTTTACAACGAGGGCATTTTAGTGCTGGCCGAAGTTGGGGCGGGCCGTCAAGTGCTTCATGTCAAGGAGGCCAAAGACTGGGTGTTAGGCTTAGTTCGACAATATCTTGGCAAGGGGATTACGCCGGAGTTTCTGGAGAAGGAAGTCGAACGAGCCGAACAGTGGCGACAGTCTCTGACGCTACAGAGTCAGGATCTGGCCCGCCGCACGGTGGAACTCGAAACCCGCCGCGAGCAAATCCAGGCCCTAGAGGAAAAACTACGACGAGAAAAGCGCCTGTTACAGTCGATGGCGGCTCAGTTAAAGGCCCGAGCCAGCAACAGCTAGTTGAGGCGCTTCACCATCCAATGGGAAAAGGTCTGATAACCGAGTTTTTCGTAGAGATGAATGGCCGGTTGGTTGTCGGCGAAGACTTGTAGGCCCAGTTGGCGATCGCCTCGTTGACGAGCCCAGGTTTCGGCGTGGTGAATCAGCGCTGAACCAATCCCCTGGCGGCGATGTTGGGGATCGACATATAACAGGAAAATATGGGCGTGGCGATCGCCGTCGAGTTGATCCACGGCATTTCCCAGCCATAAACAGCCCAGGGCCTGACGATGCTGGGGAAATCCGGCGTCGTCATCGTTTTGGGATTCAACCCACCAGAGGGGCGTTTTGGAGGACAAATACTGTTCCACCAGTCGCGGTAAATGGGCAAAGTCTTGGTCTGGATAGAGTTCACCATAGGTACGCTGGGCAAACTTGACAAGCCGAGCGCGATCGATGGTCGATCCTTTGCGTAAACGATAGCCAGGAACAAACAAAAGACTTATGAGGTGGGAGAACTGCTCACCCCACTGGGGGCGGGGCTTTCGACGGATACCGGGGAGCTTAAGCCCTCGGGTAGAAAAATGCGAGCGCTGGTGGCCAGTAGGGCCAGCAAGAACACCACAACAATTAAAGCTGGGGCGACATATTGACGAAAAATGTTCATAGAGAGGGAATAGGGGAAGAGAAGGCAAGAGGCAAGAGGCAAGAGGCAAGAGGCAAGAGGGAAGCTAGTTCGGGTCTTTTTCAAGACAGACCATCGGGGTCTATTTACCCTTAACTCGATCAAGCTCACTCGATAGGGCCTCGTGTTGAGCGCGTAGGAGTTGTTCAATTCCTTGCTCAGCTAAATCGAGTAAAGCATTCAGTTGAGAGCGGGAGAAGCTGCCGGATTCGGCGGTGCCTTGAATCTCGATCGCCTCAAGTTGATCGGTCATCACCACATTCAAATCCACATCAGCCGCCACGTCCTCCTCATAGTTTAGGTCCAGAAGCGGTTGTCCTTCAATGAGTCCGACGGAAACAGCGGCGATCGCATGAGTTAGAGGCGATCGCTCCAACTCTCCGGCCTGCACGAGGCGATCGAGAGCCAGGGCCAGAGCCAGCCAAGACCCCGTAATGGCAGTGGTGCGAGTTCCTGCGTCAGCTTGCAGAACATCGGCATCAATCAACAGGGTTCGCTCGCCGAGGGCCTTGAGATCCACGGCGGCCCGTAAACTGCGGCCAATCAAACGTTGAATTTCTTGGGTGCGCCCTGAGAGTTTTAGCAGTTCTCGTCGTTGGCGTTGCGGCGTTGCACTCGGAAGCATCCGATATTCCGCTGTGAGCCAGCCCTGGCCACTGTCTTTGAGAAACCGGGGAACGCCAGGTTCGATGGTGACGGTACAGAGAACTTGAGTTTTGCCCGAATGAGCCAGAACGGAACTGGTGGCAAAATCGGTGAAGTTGAGATCGAATTGAATGGGACGCAAGTGATCCGGGGCGCGACCATCGGGACGTTGCCAGGGCATAAGTCAAGGGAAGGGAAAGTGCTGGGAGTATGATGCCACGAAATCTGGGTTGAGATATCCCCGATTTAGCGGGCCTGGTCGAGAATTGTTTTCATTTGCTCGGCGGCGGCTCGGATAAAGTTGAGGTAACTCTGCCGTTCTTCCTCATCAATGGTGTCATCCTTGAGCAGTTCGAGGGACATGAAAATGGTGTTTAGGGAGCTGCGGAACTCATGGGTGTGCTCTAAGGGGAAGTCAGACTGGGGTTGACGCGATAGAGGCTCGGTCATGATCGGCAAACTAGAGTGCAACATGGGTCAATTGGGGGAATCGGTGAGAGAACTTAGTTGAACGAGGCTCGAAGTACTCGTAATCTCACGGAGACTACTAAGCTAGTTGAATTTTTTGTACGTGTAAATACTGGCGTTACGGATCGAGATCCGTAGAAAATCATGGGCAAGGACATTCGCGGCCAAGGGTAACGACCTTGAAGATGAGTCTCATTGGAGGCGATCGCTCATGGAGAACGAGTGCCGAGAAGTGTGTCGGAGGTATAGCTGAGGCGATCGCAGGTATTACAGGTGGCCTCGATGGTGTTGCGGACTTGTTGGATCTCCTGCAACAAGGCATCTCGATTCACCGGTACCATCACATCCTGGTCTAATCGCAATTCGAGCAGTTCCACAGACCACAATAGGCTTTGCAATTGCGTTCGTAAGTCAAAAGAGGCTTTGGGGCCTAACGGCTGACCGGAACCAGACCGGTTCAAAGATTTCAAGGGATTCATCGCGCTTCTCAATTCAACTGTCCTTATTATCTGGGTCTATCTGAGATGGCGCGACGATCTCAACCCTGTCATTGGTTGATTGTTATCCTCAAGGCTCGTGACAGTTACCCAACCGTCTGGGTGACAGATCTGGGGGTCGCAGATAGATCGAGATCACAATCGCCTGACTCTTCTACCGGTCATCCAGACCCGGTTTGTTGCCGAGGGGAGAGTCTAATCTTTCCCTCAGATTTTCTCGATTAAGTGTTTTTACTTAATTAGAACACAACTATATTTAAATTACCATGGTTTTTACGCAGGTTTTCTGGAGATTGGTCATTTTGGAGATGGAGGCGATCGCCAATACGTTCACTTAAAAACCATAGTGTTGATTAAAAACCTTTATTTTAAAAAAATTATCAAAAATACTGAGATGTCTTGAAGATATTTTGGTATGACGGATTGTCAAACCTATTAAAGTGCTAAAAAGCAGAGAGTTAATTACCGCCGATCCAGTAATTCCACTGAAGCTACTGTTAGTAATTCTACGTAAGTACCGAGAGTTCTGGGACATTTGTTCCAGAATAAAATGCCCGATTTGTCTTTACACAAGCTTCAAAAAAAGCGTTTTTATATAAAGACTTGAACAAAGCAGTCAATGTTCCTTGCCGTGTACTTTGCTGGAGGATAGATTGTAGACGTCAGGGAAAACGACCTATTTCAATATCGCGTACAGACAGAGAGTAAACCACCCAGGACTTAACGATGAATACTAATTTTTTAACCAAAACATCTCTTATCACCGCCGGATTCACACTGGCATCGCTGAGTTTAGGCGTGAACCCATCCATGGCTCAGTGGAACTATTCAATGGACTCTTCCACTGATGGTCACGCTATTGGCGGTATCGTGGGGGCCAATAGTGCCTTTGAATTTTATGGCATGGCCATGATGGAAAAAGATGGCCAGATCTACATTGGCATGAACTCTAACCTAAGTCTCGATGGTGCTAACTCCAGCTATGCTGATGACGGTGTTATTAGCTATGGCGATTTGTTCTTCAACTTCACGGGTGATGGCTTAGATGATGCCGCTGGCAATCTTTTCGCAATCAACTTTGCCAACCGTACTAACAGCGGCGTCAGCGAAGCTGGAGTCTATCGAAACGTCACCGGAAAAAATGTCGCGCAACAAAACTCCGGATTCTGGGATTTAAACCATCATGCCAACACGGTGAACGGTCTTAGTGTGAATCGAAATGGCGGAGACGGTGCTAACATGGCTGACCTCGCCAGCGATGATGCCTACTGGCAATCAGGCGTCACCGAAGACTACAAAGTTGTGACCTCCATCGCCTCAGGAGAACGGGTTGGTGGCATTAATATGCTCGAATCAACGACACTGGCATCGTTAGGATTAGATTTTGCTGGCTTCGGTGGCGTAGGAAGCGAAACCTTTGGCTTCAGCTTTGATAAAAGTTTATTACCCAGCGGCGACTTCATTGCTCACATTTTCGCTGAATGTGTCAATGATGGTATGGCGATGGTGGGGAACCTAGCATCTGCTGATGTTGACCCCGAATCTGTTCCTGAACCGGCTTCTATTTTAGGTTTGTTAGCGGTAGGCGGTTTGATGCTCAAAGGCAAACGGAACCGCACCGCCTAATATCGCGGATCATCTGAGAGCGGCATCTTAAAGGGATTTCAAGACAGACGTGGCAACGCTACGTCTGTTTTCTGTTGCCTCGTGCTTCTTGCCTCCTTCCTCCTTCCTCCTTTTCTCTGTGTCCTCGGGCAACCACAAGGGATTGCCCCTACGTGGTGACCCTCTCCCCTTGCCTCTTGCCTAAATGATGCGTTCGGGCAAGTTTGAAGCAATGGGCCTAGGTCAAACCCCCTACTGATGCCGGAACGCATCCTACCTCCTATTGCTAGATGCGTTCGGGCAAGTTTGAAGCGATGGGCCTAGGTCAAACCCCCTACTGATGCCGGAACGCATCCTACCTCTCTCTTGCCCAAATGATGCGTTCGGGCAAGTTTGAAGCGATGGGCCTAGGTCAAACCCCCTACTGATGCCGGAACGCATCCTACCTCCTCTTGCTAGCCTCTTGCCTGTTGCCGCTTGCCTCTTG
>NZ_JAWOCL010000095.1:0-15587 GCF_046483825.1 Sodalinema sp. | reverse complement strand
AACAGCAGTTGATCAAACGCATCCCGACGCACCATCCACATCGGTTCGGCGGTCTCCAATTCCACCTGCACCGGGTCCTCATACTTCCAGGTATACCGAACCGTCTTCACCTTGCGAGAAATCACCGGGGAAAAGTCGAACTCAAACCAGGGGGCGATCGCCGGAGAAACCCCTCCAGCACAAGAAGCCTGGCGGGGTTGGGGGTGTTTGTCCAACACGAGAACCGATCGCCCCCGCTTCGCCAAATGATAAGCGGCGGCGCCTCCCGCTGGACCTGCACCAATGATCACACAGTCGAACAGTTCACTCATGAGTTCACAATAACCTCAGGACATTAAGCAGGTTCAGCAGTCGCCCCCCGAACCCCGGATCGATGCACCCCCAAATCGGACAACTCCCTAAACCGTAGTGATATCCTTCTCCTTCTCAGCGAGTAGTTTATCAATCTTGTCGGTGTACTTGTCCGTCAGGGTCTGAATCTGCTCCTGCAAATCCCGAGACTCATCCTCGGAGATGTCGCTGTTTTTCTCTTGTTTGCGGACCTCATCAATAGCATCCCGACGAGCATTGCGAACCGAGACTTTGCCATCTTCAGCGCACTTAGCCGCCAATTTGACAAACTCCTGGCGGCGTTCACTCGTCAATGGCGGAACATTGAGACGAATCACCTTACCGTCATTGTTGGGCATCATGCCGACATCCGACAGACTCAGAGCCTTCTCAATCGTGGCTAAACTACCCGGATCAAACGGTTGAATCAGAATCGTCGTCGAATCCGGGGTACTAATTCCCGCCAGACTCTTCAGGGGGGTGGGGCTATTGTAATAGTCCACCATCACGCGATCGAGAATCGCCGCATTAGCGCGTCCAGTGCGAATGGAATTAAACGCTCTTAGCGTCGCATCCACAGCACTCTGCATTCGTTCTTCAATTTCAGGTAACATCACAGGAACCTCCTACTATTGTTCCGACGGGTTCGCCGGCCACGGCGCGGCTGATGTTGCCACGCTGCGACAGGTTAAACACTATGATAGGGATATTGTTCTCCTTACATAAAGCGATCGCCGTACTATCCATCACCCGTAAGTCTTCAGTGAGGACATGGCTATAGGTCAAACTTTTGTAGAGATGAGCCTCCGCATCGCCGGTGGGATCGCGATCATACACCCCATCGACTTTCGTGGCCTTGAAGATCACTTCCGCGTCAATCTCAGCGGCCCGCAGTGCAGCGGTGGTATCTGTCGTAAAAAACGGGTTCCCAGAACCCGCACCGAACACCACCACTCGTCCTTTTTCCAAATGTCGCATCGCTCGGCGGCGAATATAGGGTTCCGCCACCTCCTGCATAGCGATCGCCGTCTGCACCCGCGTTGGCACTCCCATCTGTTCCAAAGCATCCTGGAGCGTCATCGCATTCATGACGGTGGCAATCATACCAATATAATCCGCCGTGGCCCGATCCATCCCCGCCGACGAAGCTTTCACACCGCGAAAGATATTACCACCACCGACGACGATCGCCACCTGGGTTCCCGACGCCACCACCTCAGCGATTTCCTGAGCCAGTTGTTGAACCACCGCTGGGTCAATCCCATAGCCGAGGTTGCCCATCAAGGCTTCACCACTGAGCTTGAGTAAAATCCGTTGGTATCCATTTATCTGTTCTGCCATAGGTTTAGCTCCATTCCCCTCCGTAAACCGCCTCCAACTATAACAGGCTTTGGCTCTGGCCCTAAAGGGGTCGCTCAATTGGACTCAAGAACTCCCCAAGAACTCCCCAAGAACTTACGTGGCCGCCGGCCGCCAGTTTAGCGGACAACCCTGAGCCTCAGTGCGGGGAATGGCGATCGCCTCATCCTTGAGCAACGCCTCAATCGCATCCTGCAAATAGTTCTGTTTGACCCCAGCGGCCGACTCAGCACAATCATCAATTTGCCCTCTATAGCACAAAACACCAGTTTTGTCAAGCAAAAAGACCTCAGGGGTAACCGTCACACCAAAACATTGAGCCACATCCTGAGTCACATCCCGCAGATAGGGAAAATTCAACTCCGCCTTTCGGGCCAAAGCTTTCATCGCCTCAAAGGTTTCCGAATCATTCGCATTAATCGCCACCACCATCAGCCGGCGATCGCGATACTCCCGTTGCAGTGCCTTCAGGCGATCGAGATACATCTGACAATGGGGGCAAGTATTGGAAAAAAACACCACCACCACCGCCCGACACTCATCCAAATACCGCGCTAAATGATGAACCGTTCCCTTCGTTCCGGGCAACTCAAAATCCGGGGCGTAAGCGCCAATTTCTGTACCATTCATAAATAGGGGTCATCCTCTCTTGAGAGTTATCCGGCTGGGGGATTGCCATCGCCAACGCGCCATCAGCAAGCGCCATCAGCATAGTATCCCACTATTTTATAGGTCAACTTGGCAGCCGTGAACTCAGACACCACCGAATTGGGAATTGGACAGAGTTCCACCACATCCGCCCCAATCAACTGATGTCGTTGACCCAGGCGACGCAAAAACCCCGTCAACTGATGCCAGTTTAACCCACCCGGCTGAGGCGTTCCCACCCCCGGCAGTAGACTCCCATCCAGGCCATCGAGATCCACCGTCAAAAACACCTTTTCCGTCGTAATCGCCCCCAAGGCGCGATCGCACCAATCGGGATCAGCCACCATCTCATGATCCCAAATCACCGGAATCCGGCGCCGTTGAATCAACTCCGCCTCCTGACGACAGACACTGCGAACCCCCACCGCCAGCGACGGTAGGCCCATCTCCAAAATCCGGTGCATCACACAGGCATGATTATACTTCGAGCCTTCATAAACATCCCGCAAATCCCCATGAGCGTCGATTTGCACCACCGTAAACGGCTCATCCCCATAGACGTGACGATATCCCGCCACCACTCCCGCCGTGATACTATGTTCCCCACCGATCGCCAAAACAAACTTCCCCGCCTCAACCAGCTCCGCCACCGTTGTTTGGATCTGTTGCAGCATCTCTTGAGCCGTCACCGCCCCCCGTCGAGTATCCGCAATGGGAGTATGAGTATGAATCCCCACCTCAAAACAGACCTCTCGTTGCAATTCCACATCATAATATTCCAACTGATCCGAGGCCGCGAGTAACGCCGACGGTCCCTGCTGACAGCCTTGGCGATAGGTGGTCGTCGCCTCATAGGGAACCGGCAAAATCACCACCCGAGCCGCCTCATAGCCCACATCAATCTCTTGGCCAATAAAAGGTAGCATGGAGGTTTTAAAATCTGTTTCCATCATCTGTGTCCATCGATAGACCAGGAATACGACAAGCCAAAGACGAGCAATAAACTATCAATAAGAGTATCCTAGAGCCGACGTGCGATCGCCCCCAAACCCGAACTCCTGCCAAATTTGTTGCCAATTTTCCCCAAACACCGTAGACTTCTGCGATACTGACCCTAACCCCAATCCGCGTCCCGCCTCCCAACCCTGCTACGGTGGTTAACCCCACCTCTTTCGATGTCACTGAAGCGAATTGACTTGGATTCTATACCCGTTGTGTCTGTTCCCATACAACCTGACCGCCCCGACAGTTCACCCATCCCGGAACCGACTCCTGTGTTTGCTCTCAAAGCCTTGGTCGCTCGGTTGCACCGTGAACAAAACAAAACACAGGATTTATTAAGTTCCCTAGGGTTCGCCCTGCGTAGCTTCAATAATCTCAACCAGTTCCTCGAACTCATCCCCCTCGTCGCCAGCCGTGTCACCGACGCTGAGGGGGCCTCGTTAGTCTTGTTTAAACCCGATGGACAAGTGCGACTGCAACGCCTCCATTGTCAAGAGGGCCAATCCTGCGTCAACCTTCGCAAAGCCATCGACGCGGTCATCCGAGATCAGCCCCAACCTCTCCCCATTTCCGGCGATCTCGATCGCCGCGTCGCCGACTATCTCGGACAAAACATCCAACTCCACGGAACGCCCATCTCGATTCGCAACGAAGAACGGGGACGGCTGTATGTCTTTAGCCATGACCCCAAGTATACCTGGAGTGACGCCCGCCGTAAGCTCGTGCAACTCGTCGCCGACCAAACCGCCGTGGCCATCGTCAACGATGAACTGGCCGCCGAATTGCGACAAAAACAACGACTCGACCGGGAATTAGAAATCGGGGCCGAGATTCAGTTACGTCTATTACCGAGTCAATGTCCCCAGATTGAGGGGATTCAACTGGCCGCTCGTTGTCAAACCGCAAACCGAGTCGGCGGCGATTACTATGACTTTATCCCCACCAGTCATAACTTAGTGCGATCGCGTAATCTCCCCGCCACCTCAACCCACTCTGACCCCGACCCCGCCTCATCCTCAGAACTCCCCATGGAAGCCGCCCAAGGTCGCTGGGGGATTACCATTGGTGATGTCATGGGGAAAGGGGTTCCCGCCGGCTTAATTATGACCCTAACCCGAGGGATGTTGCGATCGGAAGCCCTCAACCAACATTCCCCCGCCCGCATTCTCAAACATCTCAACCGGGCCATGTATGCTGACCTGGAAAATTCTCATCGTTTCGTAACATTATTTTATTCGGAATATAACCCCGAAACCCATCAACTGGCCTACAGCAACGCCGCCCATACCCCGCCCCTGCTTTGGAAAGCCCAACGTCAAGAAATGCTGCGCTTAGATACCTGGGGAATGCTCGTCGGACTCGATGCTGAAACTGAATACGAAGAAGATAGTGTCATCCTCGAAGCAGGCGATACAATCTTGTACTATACAGACGGGTTCACGGAAGCCTCCAACCCCAAAGGCGATCGCTTTGATGAAGACAACCTCATCGCCGCCTTTGAAAGCACCTGTCGCCGTCAAGCTGATCCCAACGACATTCTCAACTCCCTGTTTGATGCTGTTTGGGACTTCATCGGCCCCCACAAGTCCAACGACGATGATATGACCCTCGTGGTTCTACAAAAACGTTAACCATTCCCTTAGCACTTCCCCCTGTTCCCTGTTCCCTATTCCCTATTCCCTTCTCATGAACCAGCCTAAAACTTGGAGTCAACGTTTTGAATCTGCCCTCGACCCCATTGTCGCCGAATTTAATGCAAGTATTGGCTTTGATATTGAACTTATTGAATATGATTTGACCGGCTCCGTTGCCCATGCTAAAATGTTAGCAAAAGTCGGTGTTATCTCCTCAGAAGAAGCCGAACAACTCGTCTCAGGATTAGAGCAGATTCGTCAAGAATATCGCCAAGGCAAATTCAACCCTGGCATCGATGCCGAGGATGTTCACTTTGCCGTAGAACGGCGGCTAACGGAATTGGTGGGAGATGCCGGGAAGAAGCTACACACAGCGCGATCGCGCAACGACCAAGTCGGCACCGACACTCGCCTCTATCTACGCGATAAAATCCAAGACATTCGCCAAAAAGTACGCCGTTTTCAACAAGCATTACTAACCCTAGCCGAACAAAACATTGAAACACCAATTCCCGGCTACACCCACCTACAACGGGCGCAACCCCTGAGTTTAGCCCATCATCTACTAGCTTATTTCGAGATGTTGCAACGGGATTGGCAGCGACTCGGAGAAGTCTATGAACGGGTGAATATCTGCCCCCTAGGCAGTGGTGCGTTAGCCGGAACCACCTTTCCCATTGACCGCCATTATACCGCAGAACTCTTAGGCTTTAATCGTCCCTACGCCAACAGTCTTGATGGAGTGAGCGATCGCGACTTTGCGATCGAATTTGTCAACGCCGCCAGCCTAATTATGGTGCATCTGAGTCGTCTCTCAGAAGAGGTGATTCTCTGGGCATCCCAGGAGTTTAACTTTGTGCAACTCAAGGACAATTGCTCAACCGGTTCGAGTATCATGCCCCAGAAAAAGAACCCCGACATTCCCGAATTAGTGCGCGGAAAAACCGGTCGCGTCTTTGGGCATCTACAGGGACTGCTCGTTCTCATGAAAGCCCTACCCCTGGCTTACAACAAAGACTTACAAGAAGACAAAGAAGCCCCTTTTGATACCGTCAAAACCGTCCAGGGCTGCCTCGATTCCATGACCGTTTTATTTGAATCCGGCTTAGAATTTCGCAAAGAACGGTTAGAAACCGCCGTCGCCGAAGATTTTTCCAACGCCACCGATGTCGCCGATTATTTGGCCGCCAAAGGGGTTCCCTTCCGAGAAGCCTATAACTTAGTGGGCAAAGTGGTGCGCACCTCCCTCGCTGCTGGGAAACTCCTCAAGGATTTAACTTTAGACGAGTGGCAACAGTTACATCCTAAGTTTGAAGCGGACATTTACGATGCGATCGCCCCCAAACAAGTCATTTCCGCCCGTAACAGTTTTGGCGGAACCGGCTTCAACCAAGTTCGCCAAGCCCTAACCACCGCCAAAACCCTCCTCAACAGTTAATCCAGTTCCCTGTTCCGGTGTTCCCTGTTCCCTGTTCCCTGTTCCCTCTTGCCTTCTCCCCGGCGATCGCCCCCGGCTATGGCACAATCAACTACGATAGCTAGTGCCATGGCTTGGTGTTCTTGACGTTCTCCCCCACCTGAAGGCAGGGGGATTCATCGTTCTACGAGTCTCCGTTAGCTGACAGGATTTCTCCAACCAACCAAGAGGGAGTCTCTCCCGATGCGTGAATTCGGGTGCGCCCCACCCTACTCAGTCCCAGTTTAAGGATGTTTATCGCTGCGTTCGTGTCGCGGTCGGCAACCAAGCCACAATGAGGGCAAACATGAGTTCGAGTCGATAGCGTTTTCTGCACTTTTTCCCCACAACTCGAACAGTTTTGACTGGTATTGTGAGGAGGTACGGCAATGGCTATCTTCCCGTATTTGTCGGCAAAGTATTCGAGCCAACGACGAAACAACGTCCATCCCGCATCGCTAATCGATTTGGCTAGATGGCGATTCTTGACTAGCCCTGCAACATTTAAGTCTATGCACTTCGTGCAGGCTTCGCCAACGTAGGCGACCAAATCGTTAGATTGGATTAAACGGAGTGCCACTCTTTTGGCAAACTCTTCTCGCTGCCGACTTACTCTTAAATGTTTGCGAGCATATCGCTGTCTAGCTTTTCGATAGTTTTGCGACTGGGGTTGTCTTTTACGGAATTTCTTAGACTTTTGACGGTTGAGTCGGTTGAGTTGCCTTTCCGATTTTCGGTCGCCGTTCCGCAGGACGCAGGTTCCTGCGGCTGCGGCGACTTCATAGAATTGAGGAATTGGCTCGATATTTCCTTGGCTGTCTGCCAAAAAATACTTCAAACCCACATCAATACCTACCGCTTTTTGAGAAGGGGTTAAAGGTTTGGAGACCGTCAGTCTTGGATCGAGTTTGACACAAAACTGGACGTAGTATCCATCAGCTCTCCTGAGTATCCTGACTCGCTTAATCTGCTCGGGGTGGTAATAATTTAAATCTCTCGAACCAATTAAACGCAAATGTCCGATACCCTTCTTATCGGTGAAGACAATGTGCTTTCTGTCTTCTGAAAGTTTCCAACCCGAAACTTTATACTCGAGCGAACGGGTATTCCTTTTGAATTTAGGATAACCTTTTTTCCCTTTGACTTGGCTTTTACAGTTTTCGTAAAAACGAGTAATGGCTCTCAAGGTTCGCTCGACCGCCGTTTGGCAAGCATGAGAGTTGAGTTCTTCGACAAACTTAAACTCTTTTCTCAGCCGTGTGTTGTACCGAAATAGCTCAGTCTTACCCACACCTCGATTGTCCATCCAGTAACGCAAGACTTTATTGCGGACGAACTGAGTTGTCCGAATGGCTTCGTCGATGGCTTCGACTTGATAAGGTTTGGGTTTGACCTTGTATTCGAGAACAAACATTGTTTGACACTTGCTTGATATCATCGTAGCACTCCTAATGCCGCCCTGGAAGGGCGGGGCTTGAAACCCCTTATTTTTGGTCACGCTAGTGTTATGAGATCGTCTCCTGCCGCCTCCTCATCTCTAACCGGAGAAATTCTGGTTGTGGATGATACCCCTGCCAACTTAACGCTGTTGCGACAAATGCTGTCGGCCCGAGGCTATAGCGTGCAGGTGTGCCGAACGGGAGAACTGGCCATCAAATCGGCCACCCTCATGCAGCCAGATTTAATTCTGCTGGATATCAAAATGCCCGAACTCGACGGATATTCCGTCTGTCGTTGGCTCAAAACCCATCCCGAAACCGCTGAAATTCCCGTTATCTTCATCAGCGTCTTAGAAACCACCGAGGAAAAAGTCGCCGCCTTTCAAGTCGGTGGGGCCGATTATGTCACCAAACCCTTCCAAGCCGAGGAAGTCATCGCCCGAGTTGAACATCAACTCCTCGTACGACGGCAAAAAGCCCAGTTAGAACTCGAAATCCACGAACGGCAATCTACAGAAGCCCGTTTAAAAAAATCGCGATCGCTCCTGGCCTCAGTCCTCAACAGCACCCTAGACAGTGTCTCGGCCTTACAAGCCATCCGCAATGACGAAGGTCTGATCCTGGATTTTGAATGGTTACTGGCCAATGCCGTGGCCGCCAACGCGGCCCATACCAACTCCGATGCTATTATCGGCCAGCGATTGCTGGATCTGATGCCCGAGTATGGCATTATCGGCCTGTTTGATGACCTAGTGCGAGTCGTCGAAACCGGCAAGATCCTCAACCGGGAAATCTGTTACGAATCTGACACCCTTTGCGGTTGGTTTCAGGCCATCGCCATCAAACTCGACGATGGTGTCACCCTCACCTTCCGAGATATCACCGCCCGTAAACAAATGGAACTGGCCCTCAAGGCCTCTAACGTGGAATTGCAACAACAGGCCAACCTCGACGGACTCACCCAAGTGGCCAACCGTCGCCGCTTCGACGACTATCTCAGTGAAACCTGGGCCTATTGCCTCAAACATAAACGTCCTCTCTCCCTCATTCTCGGCGATGTCGATCGCTTTAAAAACTTTAACGACACCTACGGCCACCAAACCGGCGATGTCTGTTTACAAAAGGTCGCCCAAACCCTACGGGGATTGGTGCAATATCCCGATGATCTCGTGGCCCGTTATGGGGGTGAAGAATTTGCCATCATTCTGCCGCAAACTGAAGCGGCTGGCGCGATTCGCGTGGCCCGTCGTCTGCTAGATGCGATTCGGCAGATCATCCTCTATCCCGAGGGAGGTGCTGAACCCACCTCCGTCACCATTAGTTTAGGGGTATCGAGTCTAACCCCCATCTCCAGCATCAACCCCGCTGCTTTAATCGAGGCCGCTGATCGCGCCCTTTACCGGGCCAAATCCGAAGGCCGCGATCGCGCCTGCTGGCAACTCGTCCGCGCCCTAGACTAATCCTCTCATCGAACCGGCGATCGGAATCGGTGCGTTCGGGCAAGTTTTAAAGGTCTAGTCGGCCCCTAAAATTAGCTGATGCCCGAACGCACCCTACCCCTCTTGCCTCTTGCCTCTTGCCTCTTGCCTCTTGCCTCTCTTCCCCTGTTCCCTGTTCCCTGTTCCCTGTTCCCTTCTTTTGCCTCTTGCCTCTTGCCTCTCTTCCCCTGTTCCCTTCTCAACGCAAACTCCGAGGATCTAAGGCATCCCGTAACCCGTCCCCAATCAAGTTAAACGATAATACCGTTAAGACCACTAACAAAGCCGGTGGCCAAATTAGCCAAGGTTGAAATACCAAAATTGAGGCGTTTGTGGCATTGGACAGGAGATTTCCCCAAGAGGGATCGGGTTGTTGAATCCCTAAGCCAATCAGACTCAACACCGACTCGGCCACAATAAACCCAGGAATCGATAAGGTGGCTGAAATAATCAGGTAAGTGGCCGTTTGCGGTAGGACATGACGAATAATAATGTAGAGGGGTTTGGCTCCCATCGCCCGGGCCGCTTGGACAAACTCCTGTTCCTTAATCGACAAGACCTGCCCTCGAATCACCCGCGCCAATCCAGCCCAGCTAATAAACGATATGATAGTCACGATGAGCAAAAAACGCTGGGCGCTCGTTAAGCCAGCGGGTAACACGGCGGCTAAAGCAATCAGCAGGTATAAACCCGGAATGGTCATCAAGACTTCCGTCAGTCGCATGATGATCGTGTCCACAGCGCCCCCTACATAGCCCGATATGCCGCCAACGAGCATCCCAATAGGGAAGGAGATACAAATGCCGACTAAGCCAATAAATAAGCTCACCTGGCCGCCAAAGATGAGGCGACTAAATTGATCGCGTCCTTGTTCGTCGGTCCCGAGGAGATTTAACTGGCCTGGGCCGATGGTGCCAAACAAATGAAGGTTCCCCGGAATCAGACCCAGTAAGCGATAGGATGACCCAGACACAAATAAACGGACTGGGGAGGGTTCGGAGCGATCGACCATCAGTTCCCGTTCTCCCGTCTCAAGATCCGTTGCCCCTTGCTGCACGGGATAGACATAGGGGCCAACAAATTCTCCGGCTTCATTGCGCCAGTGGATGGTTGTTGGAGGAAGTAAGGACCCCTCCCGTTGAATGTCATTAATCGGGTCATAAGGGGCAAAAAAACCGGCGCCGATCGCCAGCACATAAAAGACAATCAACAGGGTTGCACCCAAGCGAGAAAGCGGATTCTGTTTGAAGTTTTGCCACCAATTCATAGGTCTACTCAAGTCTGAAGTTTTTTTAACGGACGGAGATTACGATTCCTTAACAATGATAAGCTCACAGCAGATCAGTGTGCATAATTCTCTCTAGCGGTAGTTCACGCTCCTTGCGTTTTGTCATCGTTCATCGCCAGTTCCTCTGTCAACCTGTTCATCCGTGAATCAAACTCAGCCACCCACCAGCGCAATGTCACAGCTTGATGCTCTTAGTGCCATTCTCCACTGTATCCAAAAGCAGTTTAGCGGACGATTAAATATCCATTCCCTCTCTCCCCCCAATGAAGCCTGGAGCCTTTATTATTACATGGGCCGCATCACTTGGGCCTCGGGAGGGGTTCATCCTCTGCGACGTTGGCGACGGGCGATCGCCCGCACTTGTCCTAAGCTAGATTTAGGGTCTCTTGAGTTTCCCAGCGAGACCACGGATTCCTGTTGGGAATACGATACGCTCTGCCAGTTTCAGGATCAGCAGCAGCTCGATCGCAAGCAATTTCAGAAAATTATTGTTGACTGCATCGTCGAGGTTTTATTTGATGTTCTACAAGGGTCCCAAGCGGCCGTGTTAGTCGGAGAACTCCATGAAGAAACCAGTATTACAAAACCCCGTGTCGTCCTCAAAGGAGATGCCCTCCTGAACTATGCTGAGCGACAATGGCAACAATGGTGTGAAGCCGATTTTGCTGGCTATTCTCCGAATTTAGCGCCGGTGATTGCTAATAATTCTCTCCTGAAATCCTCATTATCGGAGAAGGTGTATCGACGGCTGGCGGTTCTCGTTAACTCCCGGAATACCTTGCGAGATTTGTCAGTCATTGTCAAAAAAGACCTGGTTCAACTCACCCAGTCTTTAATGCCTCGGATTGAAAAAGGGTCGCTACAACTGGTACGGGTTCCTGATTTAAACGAAAAGTTTACCCCCAGTCGGAGTTCCGGGAGTTCTATTGCGACGGATTTAGTCAAGGATGATCAGCAACCGCAAAAAACGAACCATAAAGCGGATTCCCCGCTCATTGCCTGTATTGACGATAGCCTGCAAAGCTGCGAATTTCTAGAAGAACTCCTGCAAGAGGCGGGCTATCGTAGTTTTTTTATTATCGATCCCTTACAAGCCATTCCCGAATTGATTGCCCGCAAACCAGCGTTGATTTTTTTGGATTTGATTATGCCAGTGGTCAATGGCTATGAAGTTTGCGCCCAAATTCACCGCGTTGAACAGTTGAAAGATACTCCTGTGGTGTTTCTGACGAGTCAAGATGGACTGGTCGATCGCGTGCGGGCCAAATTGGTCAAAGCCTCGGGATTTCTCTCGAAACCCGTCGATCCCGACACCCTCATCGAGACCATCCAACGGTTGGTCATGGCCTCAGAAAAATCCTCCAATCCGCCCAATCCCTCTAACTCAGGCGGGACGGGCCGCAGCTAACGCGGTGAGTAAACACAACAGTAAGGCTTCGGTCCATTCAACCACCGCGCCATAAGTGTCTCCCGTATGGCCGCCTAACTTATGATTGAACCAGGCCGGGGTGAGGATGGCGATCGCACTCCCCCCTAAAGCCATCCCAACTCCCACCAGCCAGCGATCGCCCCCAAGCCACACTTGCAGCAGACTCAACCCCAGCAGGGCAATCGCCCCCGGAATCAGGGCAACAGCGGACTGAATCGAGGCTTTATGGATGGCCCCCTTACCACTGGCTTTGAGATAGGGATAGCGGACAATGGCCACCACCTGTCCCCAACGGCCCCAACCGGCCGCGGCCATTAAGGCAAAAGCGCGATCGTCCACTAACTCCGAGAGGGCAACAGTTTTCAGCAACAGCAGCATCACCGCCGCCATCGTCCCAAATGCCCCGACTAAACTATCTTGCATCGCCGCTAGCCGTTTATTAGCGTCGGGAATAGCCAAACCATCGGCGGTATCAATAGCCCCATCGAGATGTAAGCCGCCCGTGATGGCGATGGATAAGCCCACAATTAAGGCACTCCGTGTTAATACGGGCATCGCCATCAGGCCTAAGCCCCAATCGACCAAGCCAAGCAGTCCCCCGAGGAAAATTCCCACCAACGGCGCGAGTTTCGCGATCCCCTCAAACTCTAATTTCCAGCCCAGGGGAATCGGCAAACAGGTGTAGAAGGCAATAGCAGCGGCGATCGCATTGCGTTGATGGTGCCAAAACCTTAACTCTAACCATGAAGCCAGCCCTGAAAATCGTCGCTTTGCCATAGTTCATCAAAAGTTCAGTTATTTAACGGATTTGCGAACCCGAATATCTATGCCAAGATTGTATGGAGACCTTGTTGTGAGTTGAGATACCACTCGAGTCGTCCCTCTAGTTATCCATACAAGTTGCAAATCACAAGTTGCAAATCCCAGTTGCAAATCCCAGTTGCAAATCCAGTCATGGATCGAGATCTCTGAGCGGACTCGACCCATCATCGACAGAAACGCCATTGCGCGTTGATAGCCTTGATATCCCTACCCTGATATCTTCACCTTGATATCCTCAAACACCTGAACCGGGTCATCATACCGCGCTGATTGAGGTATTTTTCTGTCGATACCGCGTTTATCTATCTCCCAAACGGTCACTCTACTCCACCCCCCTTAGTTCCATGCTTGAGCGTTCATCCGATCATCATATCCCTGCCCCGTGCATCATCGAAACAGGTATCCTCGTTAACAAACGCGATATGTTGCGTTTACTTGGAGACCTGACGCAGGTGCGCTATGTTGACCTCCTCGATGGTGAACCCCAAGCCCAGGGGGAAGCCTATCTCGTTGAGGTGTTTTCAGATTCCCATCAATCGACGATCCTGGCAAATCATTCCCTGTATCTCAATGTCGCTAGTTTTGACTATTTAGAATTAAAACCTATTGGTCAGTCACGGACCCAATTTGAGTTAGTGCAAGATAACCGTCGCTTACGGTTAATTCCCCTAAACTCTCCCCTAGCCGGCCGTTCGAGTGACCCGATTACTGATGAATCCCTCGAATCGATGTTGGTTCAGGTGATCTCGGCTAAACTCGATGCACAAATCGATGATCTCGATGATTGGAGTGGGAGTTAATTGATTCTCTATCCGGTTCGGCATCAAGCATCACGCTCCAAAATGAGAGTGACGGGGCCATCGTTCTCAATCGAGACACTCATCATCGCCCCAAATTCGCCGGTTTCAACGGTGAGTTGGCTTTGACGGAGTTTATCGACAAATTGATGGTAGAGGGCTTCAGCGGCGGCGGGTGGGGCGGAACGATCAAAGGAGGGACGGCGACCTTTGCGACAATCGCCATAGAGGGTGAATTGACTGATCACCAGAATTTCCCCTCCGATGTCTTCGACGGAGTTCTCCCAACGGCCCGAGTCGTTATCAGCGGGAGGAAACAAACGCAAATTGAGACATTTACGGGCCATCCAGTCGAGTTCCGCTTCTGTGTCTGTTTGGGCAATTCCTACCAGGAGATTTAGGCCTCGGCCGATTTTCCCCACTCGGCGATCGCCCACTCGCACCTCAGATGACGTGACCCGCTGAATAATGACCCGCATTGCCTATGTTTTGCTCCTAAGACTTAATTTGACCTAAATAGCACAGAAGACCCTTTCCTGGGTCTTCTGTGCCGGTTTCCGTGAGAATTTATCCCTTAAACCCCCTAGAGTTTAAATCCCTTCGGACCCTGGGTTCCGGGAGTGACGACACAGTTTTGTAACTGCTTCAACAGGGTGTCTGAATCGAGATCTTGTCCGATAAACACCAGTTGCGTTGTCTTCTCATGCTTCCATTCGTCATCTTCGATGCTAAAGCGTTTACCGCTGAGGTGGAAGATATGGCGATCGGGGCTTTCTTCAAACCATAAAATCCCTTTCGCGCGGAAGATATTAGCCGGAAGCTGATTATCGAGGAAATACTGGAATTTGCGGATACTGAAGGGGCGATCGCTCTGAAATGAGACCGAGAGAAAACCATCATTTTCTAGGTGATGGGAGTGATCATGATGAGCGTGATCATGGTCATGATGGTCATGATGGGCGTGATCATGGTCATGATGGTCATGATGGGCGTGATCATGATGGTCATGGTCATGATCCGATGATTCCGTCTCAAAGTAGCGATCGGATTCAAACAGCCCCACACTCAAGAGTAACGGTAAGGGGACCTCGCCATGATTGGTGCGCAAAATGCGAGCATCTTTTTTGATATCGCGAATCCGCACTTCCAACGCATCAACATCGGCTTCATCCACCAAGTCAATTTTGTTGAGAATAATCGTATCACCATAGGCAATTTGCCCATAAGCGGCTTCACTATTAAACAAATCGAGACTGAAGTTTTCACAGTCAACTAAGGTGATAATCGAATCGAGGCGAGTGAGATCCCGAAGTTCAGTTCCCAAAAAAGTCAAGGCGACGGGTAGCGGGTCAGCGAGTCCCGTGGTTTCGACCACCAAGTAATCGACTTTTTCCTCCCGTTCCAAGACCTTATACACAGCATTGAGGAGGTCATCGTTAATCGTGCAACAGATGCAGCCATTGGTGAGTTCGACCATATCATCATCCCCAGAAATGATGAGTTCATTGTCGATACCAATTTCACCAAATTCGTTGACTAAAACTGCCGTTTTGAGTCCTTCTTGATTGCTGAGAATATGGTTGAGGAGGGTCGTTTTGCCACTTCCGAGAAAGCCGGTAATAATCGTAACCGGAAGTCCAAGTTTCGGGGCTTCCATGATAGTGGTGGATTGATCGGTAGTTTGCATAAGTAGGACGAGTTAGCTGTTTGTGATGGACAGTGATAAGGAGAATTTATGGTGGATTACACCCGTTGCTGTAGGGGCGAAAAATGTTCCCCTCCTGGGAGGGGCTAGGGGTGGGTTCCCCTCCCAGGAGGGGCTAGGGGTGGGTTCCCCTCCTGGGAGGGGCTAGGGGTGGGTTCCCCTCCTGGGAGGGGCTAGGGGTGGGTTCCCCTCCTGGGAGG
>NZ_JAWOCL010000015.1:0-3034 GCF_046483825.1 Sodalinema sp. | reverse complement strand
GGAATCAGCGACGGCTCACGACATCCAATCAACTGCTTTGGCAAGCCTTTGAGCATTTCTCAAAATGTTTAAATGGGCTGACTTCCGTAGTTAGAAATGGAGAAGAGTTGACGACGTTTCTAACGGATGTCGTTGCTCAACGCTTAGTATTTATTCAAATCAATGTTCAAGATGCGCTCAATGCGTACACTGTGTTTGAAACCTTGAATGCGCGAGGAATCGAACTCAGTACCACCGATTTGTTGAAAAACTATTTATTTTCTTCATTTCAGGGACCCGATGATTTGCGAGAAGCTCAACGGCAATGGAAACGGCTCATTGATACTGTCACGATGCGACAATTTCCGGAGTTTTTGCGGGACTACCTGAGTTTATCCCAAACCGGAGTTCGGAAAGATAGACTCTTTAAAACAATTCGTCGTGCTATTACCAATGCAGAACAAGCATTTCATTTGCTGGATGATTTAGAGCAGTATAGTGACTTATTTATTGCCCTCGGCGACTCTCATGATGAACTGTGGCGAGAGACTCCCAACTGCCAGCCTTATATCCGAGAACTACAGCTTTTTCGAGTAAAACAGGCGTATCCAGCCCTATTCGCCGCCTATGTCAAGTTTGCTCCCTCGGATTTTGTGCGGGTGTTGAAACTCATTGGAGTGTTATCCTTTCGCTATCTTGTGGTGAGTCAACTTAACCCGAATGCGTTGCAGACGATTTATAATGAGGTGGCGATCGCCATCATGAACGACCAAATCACAACCTCCCGAGAAGTCTTCAATGCCTGTCGCCCAATTTACGTCCCAGACGATAAATTTCAACAAGACTTTGCCGTTTTAAGGCTATCAACCAAGAGACACAAAAAACTCGTCCAATACATCCTAGCCAAACTCGAAGAACACGAGTGCGGTCATCCCATTGAGCGTAACAGTTTCTCAATCGAGCATATCCTCCCCGAATCAGCCAGTGAGACTTGGCGGCGAGCGGTTACAGAAACTCAACTCGACGAACTGACCTATCGCTTAGGAAACCTGACCCTCTTAGAACCGAGTTTAAATCGTGAGCTGGGCAATCAAGCCTATGCAGTTAAGCAGCAAACCTACCCGCAAAGCCGCTACCGCTTAACCCAGAGCATTTTAGCCCAAGAGTGGACGGCGGATAGCCTAGCCGATCGCCAAGGACGTTTAGCGCGGCAGGCGGTTCAGATTTGGCAGGCTGATTTTGTGTAGAATAGTCGAGCTATACTTCGTCGAACAAGGCATCAACTGTGCGTATCTCACTCAACTGGTTGCGAACCCTCATTAACATTGATCTAACTGCGGATGACCTGGCCCATCGCCTCACTATGGCGGGGTTTGAAGTGGAGGAGATTGAAGAGCGCAGCACCTGGGCCGAGGGTGTGGTTATCGGTAAAATTGTCGGCATCGAGCCACATCCCAACGCTGATAAGCTGCGGGTGTGTCAAGTCGATATCGGCAGCGGTGAACTGCAACAGATTGTCTGTGGTGCGCCAAATGCTCAAGCAAATATCTACGTTCCGGTGGCTACCATCGGCACGAAGCTGCCTCAAGTGGATCTCAAGATTAAACCCACCAAACTGCGGGGCGTCCCCTCTAACGGCATGATTTGCTCCCTAGAGGAAGTGGGGTTAACTTCCGAGATTGACGGCATTCATATTTTCGCTGAGGGCAATGATGAGGATTTCCAGGGCAAGATTGGCGCCGATGCGCGACCGTTTCTGGGACTCGATGACTCGATTTTAGACTTGACGGCGACGGCCAACCGGGCTGATGCTCTGAGTATGGTTGGTGTGGCCCGAGAAGTGGCGGCGTTGACGGGGGATAGGCTGGAATTACCCCAGGTTGAGGTGGCTGAGATTGCCCCGAAGGAGTCTCTAACGGTTGAGGTGGCCCAGACCAAGGCTTGTCCGGCCTATATTGGCACAATGATTGAAGGAGTCACGATCGCCCCCTCGCCGGATTGGCTACAACAACGACTACAAGCGGCTGGTGTGCGTCCCATTAATAATGTGGTGGATATTACCAACTATGTGATGTTGGAATGGGGACAACCGTTACACGCCTTTGACTGCGATCGCCTGCGACAGCTTACGGGTCAAGATTCCTTAACCATCGGGGTTCGTTACGCTAAAGATGAGGAAACCCTGACCACCCTCGATGGCCAAGAACGACCCCTTGAGGAAACTAACCTACTGATTACCGCCAATGACCATCCCGTGGCCCTGGCCGGAGTCATGGGAGGGGAGGACAGCGAAGTCCATGCAGAAACCACTAATCTGGTCTTAGAAGCCGCGTTGTTCGACCCGGTAGCGGTGCGTCGTTCCTCTCGCGCTCAGAATCTCCGTAGCGAGTCCTCCTCGCGCTATGAACGGGGGGTAAACTTCGCGGAGTTGGAAACCGCCTGTCAACGGGCGATCGCCCTCATCGGCGAATTAGCGGGCGGAACTCCGGTGGCCCAAGCCAAGGCCGATTCTCGCCCCGATTTGTCTCAAACGCTCACTCTACGAGTGGCCCGGGTGCGTCAGGTTCTCGGTCCAGTGCATCTCGGGGATGAGGTGGGCGATCTCCCGGAAGCGGATATGAAACAAATCCTGGAACGCCTCAACTTTGGCGTCGCTCCCACGGAGGAAACAGGAGTTTGGACGGTGCAGGTTCCCCCCTACCGTCGCCGGGATATTGAACGGGAAATTGATTTAATTGAAGAAATCGCCCGTCTCTATGGCTACGATAACTTCTGCGAAACGCTGCCCAAACAGGGAACTCTGGGCCAACTTTCCCCAGAATTTGCCCTAACGGGACAGTTACGGGAAGCCCTACGCGGGGCAGGTTTGACGGAGTTGATCCACTATTCTCTGGTTAAACCCACGCAAGAGCAACAAATTTGTCTGGGAAATCCCCTCTTTGCTGAGTATTCCGCCCTACGAACGGAACTTCTCCCAGGGATGATTGATGCGTTTGAGTATAACTTGAAACAGGGAAATGGGGCGCTCAATGGGTTTGAGATTGGGCGAGTTTTC
>NZ_JAWOCL010000297.1:0-5655 GCF_046483825.1 Sodalinema sp. | reverse complement strand
GGTGGCTCATTTGTATCTCAAGCAACGGGAGGAGTTGGGCTTTCCTCTGGCTGAGGAGGTTCTGGCTAAGTCGGCGTAAGGGAACGGGGTTGAGGTGGAAGTTGGGGTTGGGGGCGATCGCTCCTCAACCTCAACCATCCCATCGGGTAGGCGCACGCTGCAAGTGGGCTGCCCTTTGTTTTTCTAAACACGCCTAGTCATGATTGATATATTTCTGTTCGAGCAACAGTTTCAACGGTTTAGAGAGCATGTCATTAAAGAAAGCGGTATGGATTTGACGTCGTTTAGTTCAAATCCTTATACAGAGGTTGAGGAGGGGTATAAATACGATCTGTATCGTGATGCCAGAAAAATACTGAAGTTTCAAAACTGGCAAGAATCTGACATTGGATCTGGAACAATTGCTCGTTCTGTCGTTGAAGCAATTGAGCTACCTAGCAATAACTTAGTCCAGTGGCAGTCAAGATATGGTGACAACAGCCGGCCACATCATGCCTTATGTATTGCCTTAGACAGTTTTTCAAATATTGAATCATTTGATTCAGTATTTCACTCTTTATATCGTAAGTCCGACGACCTCAATGTTTTTGGTCGTTTAGTCAATTTATTTGGTCAAAAATACCCATTAATTGCATATCTCCTATTTCTCAAGGATCGAAATCAGTATATGCCAATAGCACCCAGCTATTTTGATAAGGCATTTTCTTTGTTGGGGGAAAGCTTCACAACAAGTCGGAAATGCTCTTGGGAAAATTACTTGATTTTCAATAACATCTTGGCTGATTTAAAAACCCTGCTCACCGAAAAACTGGCAGGAGAAGTTTCTCTTCTCGATGCTCATTCTTTTGTTTGGATGATTTCGAGAAATATAGAAGACAATGAATTAACTAAAAATGATATCCAATATTTAGAATTGCCAAAAGCAAAACGGAATGCAGTTGTTACAGCAAGAATTGGACAAGGATATTTTCGAGATGGACTTATTAAGTATTGGGGAGAATGTGCCGTAACTAAATGCAAAGAACTTTCTTTATTAAGAGCATCCCATATCAAGCCTTATTCAAAGTGTGATTCAAAGGAATCTATTGATGCCTTCAATGGCTTTCTTCTTTCACCCACCCTTGATGCTGCTTTTGATGCAGGTCTTATATCTTTTGATAACAGAGGGAAAGTATTGATTTCAAGCCAATTACAGAAATCAGATGCAGAGATATTAGGGATTTATCCTTCTTTATGTTTGAGTCGAATAGAGCAACGCCATCAACATTATCTTACGTATCATCGAGAGCATATTTTCCGAAAAAGCTAATACCATTTTTCAAGAATCTTACTATACATTAATACCAAAAAAGAGTGCGCCACTTGCGGTTCGCCTCTGCAACTATCTGTGGTACGACTTTTGACAAATGCTATAACCATCTGTTGCAGCAGACTATCGCAGTTGAACATGGTGTTAGGCTGCTTAGTCTAATGGTGAGAGCGAGGGCATCAACCTTATCTGCCTGGCTTGCAGCTCTCAGAAAGCAATTGATGGAATAAGGCCACAAAAGCCATTTGTAGCAACTGTGGCAAAAGGCTTGGAGTGAAATGCTGGTTAAACCGATAAACCATTGTTATATCAGCAACACTCTGTAGAGACTTCGGCCTGAAAATGACAGAGTATGCAGATCTGTTGCGCTAGATGGAGATTCAGACCATGGTTACGACTGTTGAAAGAGCGGTATTCAAGTTGTCGAGGTTGCAGCAAAAAGTGTATTTGAGGAAATCCAAGCCAAAATCGAGCCGTTGTTCTCGTGACTATTAGTGAGCAGTTGCGTCAAAACAACAGGGATGTGTTGACAATGTCCACACAAAGCTCTTATATTGGTGGGGAGTCTCCTATTAGAAAAGAGATCAGCACTATGCACAGCTCAACCGGTGAACAGTCGGGTAGCCAGACCCGCAATGTTACAATCAACATCCGAGCCAAGCAAAGCCAACGAGATATCATTGATCATGCCGCTGAAGTGCAGGGCAAGAGTCGCTCGGAGTTTATGCTGGAGTCATCGTATCAGAAGGCCCAAGATGTTCTTCTGGAACAGACGTTCTTCGGGTTAGATGAGCTTAAATTTAAGCAGTTTGTGGCGTTGCTGGATGCACCACCTACTCAAGATGACAAGCTGCGTACATTACTGACAACTAAGGCTCCGTGGGATTAGATCGAGATCGGCCTAAGCTGCGCTCACCCGAAAAACTCAATTCGTCACACGATGTTGAACGCTTTAACTCAGGGAATCGTCAGCTAGACGACTGGCTTAAGCGTCGTGCTATGAAAAATGAGGAAGGAGGAGCTTCACGCACTTATGTTGTTTGCGATCGCGACGTCGTCATCGCCTATTACTGTCTCGCCAATGGAGCTGTGGCGCAGGCTTCCGCAACAGGTCGGGTACGGCGTAATATGCCTGATCCGATTCCTGTTATGGTGATTGGACGATTAGCCGTTGATCATCACTGGCAAGGCAAAGGCATTGGGCGGGCTCTACTGCGAGATGCAATTCTGCGTACTCTCCAAGCTGCTGAAATTGCAGGAATACGCGCCATTCTAGTACATGCCATTTCCGAGGATGCGAAGCAGTTTTATGAGATCTGTGGTTTCACCGCTTCACCTCTTGATCCAATGACACTCATGGTCAGGGTTAAGGATGCCCGTATTTCACTAGATTCACAAGCCTGAAAGTTCTTCGATTTAATTCGCCATCCTCAGGGTTTCACAGGGGATACCGATCGCGCACAAAGGCGATCGCCGCCTCCCGAGAACCGCCAAACTCCCCATCCAACGTTCCCGCCTGAATATCCGCCAACATCTCCTTAAACTGTGGTCCCGGCGTATACCCCAACTGCTTCAAATCCTCCCCATTTAACAACGGTTTCACCTCAGCCCACTCCGTCAGATATTGCCAGACTTTACCACGCAGCGATCGCCCCATTCCCAAGGCCACCAACAACAATCCCGCTAACTCCTCCCCCGACAACACTTTTACCACCTCACTCGGCCGCTGCGCCGTACTCAACTCCCGTTCCAGACGCTCCCGCCGTTCCCCCAGCGTTGCCAACCGTTGCACCGTCTCATCGGGTAACTGCAACTGTTGCGCCACCGCCGCGCGGGAAAACTCCCCAGTTCCTGTCTCCACCTGGGACAATAACACCTCCAACAACATCCGCCAATGACTCAGACGATGCCATTTCTGAAATCGTCGTAACCCCCGATCTGCTAACTGTAAACGCCGCCATAGTTCTCGCGTCAATCGTAATTGCGGATGCAAACATTGCAACGCACCTAAGCGATCCAACTCCCGCAACGCTCGTGGCCAATAGGACGCTTGCAAGAGATATTTCAACTCACTTTTTAATCGCGCCTGTAACGCCGGAGTACGGGGATTGAGGGAGCGCGATCGCTCATACACCCCACTGGCGATCGCATGACGAATAAACCGTTCCGTCTCCGGTTCAATCTCAAACTCAAACCGCACCGCAAAGCGCACGGCCCGAAAAATCCGCGTCGGATCTTCAATAAAACTATTGGCGTGCAACACCCGCACCCAACCCCGCTGCAAATCCAACACACCGCCAAAAAAGTCTAACAACTTCCCCTGACGAGGGGTTGTCAAGCGAATCGCCAAAGCATTGATTGTGAAATCCCGGCGATACAAATCCTGACGAATCGAACTCGCCTCCACCTCCGGATTCGCCGCTGGATAGGGGTAAAACTCCGTCCGCGCCGTGGCAATATCCAACCAAAGGGAATCAAAAACGGGGTCATTGTGCCATAACAACGCCGCCGTCTGGAACGCTCCATGTACATCTAACCGCGCCCCCGAAAACTGCTCCTGTAACACGTTCGCCAATTCCACCCCCGCGCCAACCGTTGCCGACTGGTGAAAGCCATCTACCACCAAATCAATATCCGTTAACGCCACCTCAGTCTGTTGCGGCGACTGCATCCCCCGCAACAGATCTCGCACCGCTCCCCCCACTAAATAGAGTTGCCAGCCCCGTTCCTGAGCCGCCTGGGCCGCTGTTTCGAGCAATTGCCACAGTTTGGGGTTGAGGTGCGATCGCAGGCCCTGCCAAACATCGGCCTCCCGCGTCAACCGTCGCCCCTGAGACTCCCGTTCAGGATGGATAGGGCAGAGTTGACGACTCTCTTCATGGAGTTCTCGCAAGACATCGGTGCGGGTGACAATTCCCACCAACGCCCCCTCGTCTAAAACCGGCAGGCGACCAATATCAAATGTCACCATCAGCCCCTCAATTTCGGGCAGCAAGGTGTCTGGACTGATAGTTTTGACATTTCGCGTCATATAGCCCTTGACGGGGGCATGGTGGAAGCCGTGGTGCAGGGCGATGTCTAAATCCCGGCGGGAGATAACCCCGACTAATTCGTCGGCTTGGTTCACCACCGATAAGCCGGAATGGCCGTAACGCAACAGAATACGGTGAGCCTCACCAATGGTCGTTTGTGGGCGAATCGTCCGCACCGGAGAGGACATTAACTCTCGGGCCGTGGGCGGTGGGGGAATTTGGGCGTTGAGGCGATCGCGTAACTGGCGCAGTACCTCTTCGGGGTTAGCATTCCGCAATTGTGCTGAACCGGCTTTGCGATGGCCGCCCCCACCGATGGTTTGCAGAATGGCGTTGAGATCGGTCTGGGGAATCTGCGATCGCGCAATCACCGTCAGCCGCGACTCATCCCCCTGACGTTGATACTCATGCAGCAAAATCATGGCATCGCTATCGGTCAGTTCCAGCAGGCGCGAGGTTAACCCCGACAATCCCGGCACATAATCGGGGGTACGCAACACCACTGACGCGACTTGTTGCCCCCAAACCTCCTCGCTGTTCACGGTTTCTAGGGCTGTTGCTAACAAGTCTTGCAAGGAATCCGATAATCCCGGTTCAATATACTCGGCAATCAAGGGTAAACTCGCCCCCTGATTCATCAACCAGGCTAAGGCCAAGGCATCCCGCGCCGTACTATGGTCAAAGGTCAGAGAGCCACTATCGACATGAATCCCCAAGGCCATCACTGTGGCTTCATACACCGTCAGGTTGATGTTTTGCCGCTGTAAGGCTTCCACAATGAGGGTGGTGGTGGCCCCAATGTCTTCGATTTGGCGCTCACTGGCGGGGATATCTCCGCTCACTCCAGGATGATGATCATAGAGATACACGCCCTGTAACTGAGGTGCATCAAACCATTCAGCGGCTTTACCCAGGCGATCGCGTGATTGGGTATCCACCACAAACAGCGATCGCAACTGATCCGGATTCACCGATCGCCGCTCGACAATGGCATACTCGTCTCGGTGCAGTCTCAGGAACTCCTCCACCCCAGGATGAGCGCCCCCCGTCAACACAATACGAGCGCCAGGATGCAGTCGGGTTAAGCCAACGGCTGCCCCTAAACTATCGAAATCAGCAGTGGTGTGACAGAGGATGATGTCCATTTAGAGAGGGAACAGGGAACAGGGAACAGGGAACAGGCAAAAGAAGGGAACAGGGAACAGGGAACAGGGAACAGGGGGGAGAAGGCAAGAGGCATAACCCACCCCTAACCCCTCCCAAGAGGGGATGGCAAGAGGCATAACCCACCCCTAACCCCTCCCAAGAGGGGAT
>NZ_JAWOCL010000290.1:0-2957 GCF_046483825.1 Sodalinema sp. | reverse complement strand
ATGCGGTTATTTCCCTCCACGGGATACCAGAGTAAATCCCCGGCGACGAACACCTCGGGATTGTCCGCAAAGAGTAATTCTAAGTTCTCTTTAATCACCACAATCCAGCGAAATTGTTTGGTATTATCCGCCATCGGTTGTCCGTCACTATCGGGGTAGATGATATCGGTTGATTTCGAGAGTTCTCTAACCATAATTGCCACGGCACTAGGAAACAGGTGTAATCGTCTTCTCGCACAGTTTTTGTTTGTTCAATTATAGCTTAGAACTCCTTGAAGATGTCAGTTTTTTATAAAACGTTAATAAAATGAAAAGCAACACCATGAACAAGATAAGATTCCGCAGATTTAACATCACGACAGATGGCGGATACATCAAGCGAAGTTGTCGGGTGACAAAGCTAACGGTTGTTGTTAGGGCAAAACTGACGCTGACTAGGGCAACTGTTGGCGATCGCAGCAGCGGCACAAAGGGCAATAACCAAATAAGATATTGCGGTGAAAACACTTTATTGGCGAGAATAAACCCGAGTAAAGTAGCGAGAGAAAATACCACCAAGGTCTGCGGTTTGATATGATGATTTTGGCGAAACTCTTGCCAAAACACAAAACCGCCTAAGCCATAAATGACCCCCATAAGTCCTAAAAACAAAAAGGGTTGTAGAGTCAGCAATGGATCGGCGAGGGGGGAAATAATATGTTGAGCGCCATAACTCATTTCTGAACTGGCTTCAGTCAGTCCCAAAACATGACCTAAACTAATGAGTCCCGCCCAAGTACTTTCAATTTGTAACCCTCGGTCTTTATGATAGGTTAAAAATGAGGTGAAACTGTCTCCAGCGAGATACCAAAACGGGGCAAAACTGGCGATGGTGGTGGCGATCGCACCGACGGCGAGTTTCACCACCCCACCCCAGTCACGAGAAGCGGCAAAATACAACAACCAAAGGGGGAGCAACACCACCGGATAGAGCTTCGTAGCGATGCCTAGACCGAGCGCTATGCCAGCCAAAAGCGGAAAATTGAAAATTATCCCCAAAAGCCCCCCTAACGTCAGTAAAGAGGGAAATAGGTCATATCGCCAGGGAAGCAGAGGCGCCAAGAGAACTGTTAAAACGAGATAGCCAATCAGGGTTTGCTGGCGGCGGGGATGAGGAATCAGGGCCAGGCCAACTCCCAGGAGACTGGTGACGATGAGATTCTCCATCATAAAGCCGATGGCGTAATCCACGCGATCGAGGGGAACCTGAGGCGAGAATAGCTGCGGAATTAGGATGGGAATTAGGGCCAGCGGGGGGTACTCTAGTAGAAAATCCCGGTAGGGAACCTGTCCGGCTTGCAAATATAGGGAGATACGGTGGTAATGTTGTAGGTCAAAGCCATGCCAGCTTTGATATTGGGGGACTATCCAGAGGCTAATCAGCGTCAGGAGAACAAATTGTAGAATCAGTAAACCGGGACTCCCCAGGAAACGATGTTTAATCATGAGATAAATTTGGGCAATGTTGATGGTGGGGTCAACCCCATTAACGTCTCGACGTTTAGACCATACTTTAAAACAAATCTGGAAACGAACCTGTTAATTTAAGGATTTTTTGAGGGATGCAATTATGAATTCGAGGACGGAACTCGAACAGCGTACATCAACAGCCAATCTGATTGATGTGTCCTTTGTTCTGCCTTGCTTAAACGAAGCCTTGACCCTGGAAACTTGTATAAAAAAAGCAAAAACAGCCATTTCTAATCTCGGCTTGCGCGGAGAGATTGTGGTTGCCGATAATGGGTCAAACGATGGGTCGCAAGCCTTAGCAGAATCCCTCGGGGCAAGAGTTGTGGATGTCCCGATTCGCGGCTATGGTGCGGCGTTGATTTGGGGAATTAACGCCGCTTTGGGAACCTATGTGGTCATGGGAGATGCCGATGACTCCTATGATTTTCGCGAAGCTGTTGCCATGGTCAAACAGCTTGAGGCAGGCTATGATTTAGTGGTAGGAACTCGCCTAAACGGGACGATTTTACCGGGGGCGATGCCTTGGAAAAATCGCTATTTGGGAACTCCGGTGTTAACGGCGGTGGTGAATCGCCTCTATCAGTCGAAGTTTTCCGATGTCAACTGTGGAATGCGGGCCTTTTCCAAACGGGCGTTTCAGCGGTTACAAATGGAATCGCCGGGGATGGAGTTTGCCTCAGAAATGTTGGTCAAAGCTGCGATGTTGGGGTTGAAGATTACGGAGGTTCCCATTACCTTACACCCCGATGGACGCGATCGCCCACCCCATTTGCGGCCCTGGTCCGACGGCTGGCGACATCTTAAATATATTCTCCTGTTTGCCCCCAAAGTCATTTACTGGGTTCCCGGAAGCTTCCTACTCAGCTTTGGCTTAATTTTGGCGGTGATGCTAAACCTCTCTCCCGGCGGAGAAGCCGTCTATGTGGGAACATTCCGTTTTAACGACCATTGGATTGTCGTTTCAGCGTTATCCTGTTTGCTGGGGTACGAATTGCTACTGACGGGACTCCTCGCCCATTTATATACCTTAACCCATCGCATTCAGCGGCGATCGCCCCGGATGGATTGGCTCGTCAACGTCGTCAGTATCGAGAAAATCCTGCTATTCTCCCTAGTGATGGTGGGAATCGGCATCGGCATCGAACTCTCAGTATTACGCAGTTGGTTTGCCGCCGAATTTGGTCCCCTGTACGCCATCCGTCCCGCCATCACCGGGATGGTCTTGATTCTCATGGGCGCACAAACCCTCTTTAGTGGTCTATTCTACGCGGTACTGTGCGATCGCTACCGCTTCACCAAACACTAACCCCAACCCCAGAAACCGAGTGTCTCCAAGACACCCGGTTTCTCGGCCCCCAGCGAACCCCGTAAACCCGTAACCCCAGAAACCGAGTGTCTCCAAGACACCCGGTTTCTGGGGTTACGGGTTTACGGGGTTCGCTGGGGGC
>NZ_JAWOCL010000200.1:0-19584 GCF_046483825.1 Sodalinema sp. | reverse complement strand
AAAGAGCTGCTTAGGGTTATCCTGCATATACTTCTCACACTTGACCGGAACCAGAATGACCAGACGCGGGGAGTCTAAATTTCTATAGACTTTCTTAAGCAAGTCATTGATTTTATTCGGCTGATTAAACTTCTCATGATACCCTCCATTGTTCTCCATCAAAATTGCAGCATCAATGGGGATCAGAATTGCAGCTGATTCTCCAATCAACGTCCTAACCTTCTCGATTTGATTGGTTTTCTCAAGCCATCCACCTGGATAGTCTTGAAACTGAATCTCAAGTTCAGGATTTACACCCGTCTCGCCAAACTCAAAGCGATAACACATGGGTTCATCGCCAGCAGTTCCCCGAATCCCTTCTCCCGGGTTAATGCTTGTTCCCACCATATTTTTAAGCTCTTGAAGACGCTTATCTAAAATGGGGGCTGTGTCTTCATCAGCCCGAAGTTGTAAGTCCTGACTAATTTCGTCAAATTGGTCATACATTGCGGCCAACAGACTGGTTTTTCCAACCCCTGAAGGTCCCAACATGGTAACCTTCAAAACAGGAAGTTGTTCCGTCGTATCGAAATCGTTAGTAAAAAGTTTTTTCAGAAAAGATACCATGTCAGTCTCCTCAAACAAAAAATCGAGATTTTTTCGGGATGATCACAAATTTTTAAATGCTTTGTCTAATTCTTCCACTTCAGTCCTTATAGAATTGAGCTGCCTAACCCAAGCCTGGACAGCTTGAGATTGCTCTTGCAGCTTACCAAAATCTGACCAGATTGTATGCCGTTTTTTCCGTAAGAATTTTTTCCAATCCGTTTTTGCCGTTTTGGCTCGTAAAATTCGGTCAGAGAACTCTTCCACAATCGCAAAAGAGGCTTGACTTGGCTCCACAAAAAAACCTTTTAAGGAATTTTCGCAATTATACACCGCCTCCCAATATAAAGTCTCCAAATTTTCTAAAATGTCTTCGGCTCCAGCCCCTTCTTTTAACGGATAGGCTTTATCCGGGGTGAGTCCATCGAGTTGCTGACGAATTCGATGCTGAATCAAGCCTCGATACGAGAGGGTAAATTCCGCGAGAATTTGAAAGCCCGTTTTGAGTTCAACATAGTCTTCTGGCATCTCCTGGGCTATGTCCGTAATGAACGCAGAGCCGCGTGCATCGGTTAACCCCCCGAGTTCGCACTGATGAATTAGAACGTTAGCGACATTCGCCTTAGCGGCTTCAATCGTCTTTTTTAGACCCTCATCCATTTCCAAGAACTTTAAGGATAGGCTGGTTCTTAAATCTTGAAGGTATGCCGTATAAGTATCGGCATAAGCTCCTTTTTTGTTTCGGAGTCTTTCAATTTCCTTCAAACTTGGGAAATTGACATTTTCACGACAGTTTGCGAGGACTTGCTCGATTTGAGATTTCAGATTCTCATCGGGAGTATCACGATTTTTGATTAACTCTTTATTGAGTTCTTCCAGTTCATTGGTAATGGTTTCCCAAAATTCATCAAATTTCTCGTCATACTTCTCAGAAATCTCATCACTGTCAATTTCCGGGAGAATCGATTGAGCTGCCTCCAAATCACTTTGAAGAGTCTGGAGACTGCTTTCTAAACTTGTAATCTTCTCCTGGGCGTACGCTTGATCGAGTTCCGTCACATTGGTTCGTAAGTGATTGAGAACCGTCCCAAGAACCTGAGTATTAGCTTCTTCTGGCGAGGAACAATCGGCAATTACCGACTCTAATACCGGCAGGATGACCACCTTACTATCTAAATCTTGCTTCAGAGAACGACAACTGTCTTGATTCTGACCATTGCTATCCGCATTCAAGACAAAAATAGAACGGCGGGATAGATTGTTTAGGGCTTGGCTGGCCAGATTATAAAGTTGTGTATCTCGTTGCTCGAAATTAGCCCGGTCTTTGGAAGGTTTATAAATGAAGAGGATAAAATCAACTTCTTGACCTAACGCCTCAATCACCAGACTTTCATCCCCTAAACGAAAGTCCCCTAAACCGGGGACATCAATGAGGGCGATCGCACCAATTTCTTGAACCGGAAACGAACAGGAAATCTCAACAGATTTCACCGCCAAACATTGATAGTTGACAAGCTGATTATCCTCATAAGTCTGAGCCACATAGCTCGAAATTTGCGATTCATCCTGCAACCGTAACCCGTCACGTCCTAAATACTCGCGATATTGGTCAGTATGGCGACGGTAATCATTCTTCAAGCGATTATAAATGTTCGCTTGGGTGTGATCCTCCTCCTGCGAGGGTAAATCTGGGAGGGGAGTCGATGCAAACGCCTCAAATGAACTCGGTTTTGGCTCTAACCCCAGCTTGTCATAATAGGGAAGAATGACCTCATTTAAGAACGAGTCACCGCTATGAAACTCAATTCTGGCTTCGGTGATTTGTCCGTCTTGGTGAGAAATCTTACTCCGTGCAGCGGTGCAGGCTTTACCCGGAAAAGCTGGGATGACCTGGTTCGTCAGTCCTGTTAAACTCTGTAATAGGGTACTTTTGCCCTGGCCCATCGAGCCAATTACGCCGATATTCAGGGTATTACGGGAAAATCTCCCCTTAAGTCGATGTAGAGTCGTTAATTCGTCCCTAACTCGCTGCTCAAATTCGGTTAACTTTAAATTCTGTAATTTGGACGTTGTCTCTGAGTCTCCAGACCACTGTTTAAGTTGTCGCTGACGTTCCTGTTCTAAGTCGCCCAGCCATTGACATAAGGTTTTGAGGCGCGTCTCAATCTCTCCTAACTTATGCGCTAGAGGCTGCCGTTGCGCGATAATGTCGCTGATGTCCTGTGCCTTCGTCATATTGCAACGTATCTACAGAGTTTTGCCATCCGTCTCAGGCATTATAACGGATAAATCTAATTAAGGAGGTTTGCCGATCGCCACCCCAACCCAACCCACTCCCCAAACTCATCACGCCCCCAAGCTCCTGTTCCCCAATTGCCGCGACTGTCGTAGGATAGAGCCAGGATTCACTAAGATGATTATATTCCTGCCCGTCAGGAACGTTGAGAGGGGCCACATAACTACCCATGTACGCGATCGACAGCACCACGAAACTCTATCCCACCTATATCCTGTCCGACGAGTCGGCCCAGGCCCAACTCGAAATCGTCCCTGAACGCGGCGGACTCGTCACCCACTGGCGAGTTGGCGATCGCGAAATCCTCTATTTCGACGCCGAACGCTTCGCCAACCCCGAACAGAGTGTACGCGGCGGGATTCCCATCCTCTTCCCCATCTGCGGAAACCTCCCCGACAACACCTATACCTACAACGGGAAAACTTATACCCTCAAACAACATGGCTTCGCGCGGGACCTCCCCTGGACCGTCGGCGAGTCCAAAACCGATCGCCACGCCAGCCTCACCCTCGAACTCGCCAGTAGCCCCCAAACCCGCGCCGTCTATCCCTTTGACTTCCATCTCGCCTTTACCTATCGCCTCCAGGGAAATAGCCTCGAAATCATCCAACGCTACACCAACCCCAGCGATGATCAGATTCTCCCCTTCTCCTGTGGCCTCCATCCCTACTTCAACGTCCCCGACAAATCCCAACTACGCTTTAACCTCCCCTCCAAACAATACTGGGATCAACTCGACGGAACCCTCCATGACTTCGACAACCAGTTCAACTTTGACCGAGAAGAAATCGACGTCGCCTTTACCCAACTCAACAGCCATACCGCCAGCGTCTATGATCGCAAACGGGGTCTAACCCTCAACATTGAATATAGTACCCCCTTCTCAACCCTCGTTTTTTGGGCCGTCCAAGGCAAAGACTACTACTGTCTCGAACCCTGGAGTGCGCCACGAAACGCCCTCAACACCGGCGATCGCCTCATCCATGTCCATCCCCGGTCTAGCCTAGAAGTCCTCGTCCGCCTCGACGTGCATCTCGACTAACCCGGACCCCTGAACCGCCATCGGCCCCGATCCAGAAAAAAAATCCTCAAACCCCTTGCACTTTTAAATGGCTGTGCTATAGTAGTTAAGGCGCAAAACAAAAGGCGCTTCCATTGGGTCGCTAACTCAACGGCAGAGTATTCGGCTTTTAACCGACTAGTTCTGGGTTCGAATCCCAGGCGACCCATTTTTTAAACTCCCCCTGCTCCAACGCCCAACTAGGGCAACGAGGGTATGGGGATAAACACGTCTGTGGGGTCCGTGAGACCTCGATCCACTGGACTGAGTTGCTGCATCTCATCCGCATCCACCGTCGCAGCACCCGCACCCCCCCCAGCCAACGGGTCCGCCACACCACTAAGAGCATCATTAAGGAAGCTATCGGAGAACCCCCGCGCCTCAATTCCTCGGCTTTCCTCCTCCGAAAAAGAGGTTGAGGGGCGATCGCGGCGAGCACATTGTCCCGGCCCCTCCTCCGCCGTCGAGCAACTGCGACGGGGACTTTGAGCCTGAACCGACATCCCAACGCCACTCACCAGCCCCCACAGCACCAGACTTGCGCCCCAAATCGTCATCCGCTTCATAACCATCATCTAACCTCCCAATACCGATCAACCTTATCTTTAATCATCCCCCATCGCCTCGCGAATACGCATCTGGCTATCTTGCAGATGAGCGCGAGTGTAGGTATCTAAATCATCTTGCCGTCGCAGGGCCGCCGTCAACGCTTCTTCCAACTCCACTAAATAATAGCGGGCTAAGGTGCGCGCGTCTTCCGTAGCGCCAGTGCGCCCCATCGCCATATTCAACGATAGCTGTAAATGTTGCCGTTGTAAGCCACGACGCAGACTCGATACATTCGTGGCAATTCGTCGCCCCTGCAACACTTCCGACCAAATCTCACGATAGACGCGATCGAGTAAATCCGGCACCTGCAACGCCTCCCCAGGGGGCGTTTTCAGCTCCAAATCCCGCAAGCGACGCAACCGTTCCGGAGCCAGCAGCGATCGCAACACCATTCCTTGCAACCCTAAAATCTGATCATGAATCGGATAATCCACCCGGCTAAAACTCGGAGAACTGCCCCAATGGAACCACCGGGAAGGAACCAGGCGATTTAATAACGTCGGAGAAAAATCAAAGGCATCCTCAGCAAAAATATACTCACTAATTAACGCTAAACTGCGCTCTTGCTGCGCCAACGGTAGAGGCTCAAAGGGCAAAATATCGGCAGACTGATGACGATTAAACGATTGCCCGCCAATATGTTTGAGGAACACCCGACTCTGACGGAAATAGTAAAACAGAATGAAATTAAACTGACTGCGAAGCGTATCCGGCGGCTCTCCCTGACGGGGAAAACGCTGCTCCAGGCGGTCTAGCATCTGTCGCCCCACTTTCAACTGCGACTCCGCATGAACGAGCATATCATCCCCGAGATCAAACCAATTGATGGCCGGGTCGATTTCTGACCACAGATCCTCATCCGTACCATAACGGAGTTCCGGTTCAATCGAACGCTGGGCGATCGCCTCTAACCGCCGCTGTTCTTCCTGAGGAGGGAGATGTTGAAAACTCTCATAACCATAAGTAATGGCCCATTCATCATAGGGGCCAACCCTTGTTGGGAAAAACTCCCCTTGCGGCTCTCCAGGAGCGGCGATATTGGCGGGTAAATAATCCATCACCGACCCCGTTAATCCCTGACGACGGGTTAAGCTCACGTCATGGAGTTCGTCGGTCCTACGGAGGGTACTCCCTTGGAAATTATGGCGTAACCCCAGGGTATGGCCCACCTCATGAGCCACCAGAAAGCGCAGATAATCCTGAATATAGGCCTCCATCATCGCATCCCCTGGGGGCAAATCCCGCAACAAGGATAGGGCTAACGCACCTTCCTGAAAGGCTTGCGTACAAGCCGCACAATTACAACTTAAGCGTGGCCCGGAATTAAAGGGGAAGTTCGATCGCGATCGCAACTCCTGCACCAGCCGCATCCCCTCATTCTCCCCCTCGATCTCCGCCGTCGCACAACTCTCCTCAACACAGCCGCCGGGTAAATCCACCAACAGCCGTTCCATCTCCATCCCCGAGGAAGCAGAACCCAGTAAACTCTCCCCTTCCCGCATCAAAATACGCACAACATTAGCATTAATTAAAATATCGGCATCGAGAATCTCTCCCGTTAAGGGATTCACCCGCGAGGGACCAATTCCCGCAAACCCCGAGTTAAACGACTGCGACCAACGGATGGTATTGTAGCGAACATCCGCTGGGTCCCAATCCGCATCCTCGGGCATTTGTCGCACTTCGATCGCATTGAGATATCCCGCTTGTTCAAAGGCTTGGTTCCACATTAAAACCCCTTCGCGAATGGTTTGGCGATAGGCGTGAGGAACGGTATTTTCGATCCAAAAAACAATCGGTTCAACGGGGGGAGATAAGGCCGCGTTGGGGTCTTGTTTTTCTAAGTTCCAGCGTTGAATATAACGTACAAAGGGGTCTCGTTGACTAAACTCCGATAAATTCTGATAGGCGGTGATGAAATAGCCAATGCGGTTATCCGCCCGTCGTGGCCGGTAGTTGGAGGTTTCCGGGAGTCGCGAGAAGCTGTAGCGAACCCCTAAGGATAAGGCCCGAGAATCCGGGAGTGTTGTGCCGAGGAAAAAGGAGTTTCCAGCAGAAAAGCCAAATTGGGCTTCGATTTCCGTATTTTCGGGGAAATTTTTGAGGTCTGAAACATAGGAGCGATCGCCTTGCAATGTAAATGACAAACTCGTCATTAACGAGTCCAAGCCTTGCAAGTCTTCGGTTAACAACAACTCTCCGAAATCAACTAAATAACTCCCCCGTTCAGGGTGCGTGGCTTTAATTTCTAATGACGCTAAAACTGAATCACTAAATGAGCGGTCTAAACTCAATTCTTGAGGGTCATTGGCTTCCGTTCTAAAGTAAGTATTCGGAACTGTTAGTAAAATCCTATCATTTTGTTTTTGAAATAAAATCGGAATATCTCGTAGCGGTAATCCTTCCAGGAAAACAACACCGGTTCCCTGAGATAAGGTCATAATTAACAAATGGAGGCGATCGAGATCGTCAGGACGAAGTTCCAAGAACAGATCGCCATTTTCGGAGTTGTGATAGAGGGGAAACAGTCCCTCAACCCGAGTGGTATCGGCCACAAGATCGGCGAACGAGGGTTCGTCACTCTCCTCTTCACTCCCGTTATCCGCCGTTTCCTCGGTTTTTTTCTCGGTGTCTTGTTTGATAAGGGTTAGAGGCGTTTTTGTCGGTTTAGAGCGTTCAGAACTCGCCGTAGCTAGGGCGATAGGCGCGATCGCCATCAGCCAAAGGAACGAAACACCAGCGAACTCAGAGAAGCGGAACAGCAACGTCAGGAACTTAGACATGAGGGCGATGCTTTAAAACAGAAACAGAGTTAACTTAAACGGCTGAATTAGACGGGGTGACAACCTGATCACGGATTCGACTCAGGCGTCCAATCAATCGTGGGACTTTTCGCCAGTCGTTGCGACACGGCCACCGCACCATAGCGATTGAGGTGACTCGGGTCAGAAAAGTAGTCATACTCCTGACTCCACAACTGACCAAAATTGCGGAAAACAAAGCCATAATCTTGAGATTTCTGCACCAAAAACTGGACAAAGATATCTTCATACTCAAGCCGGACCGGATCTAAATACTCATCCGTCAACGGTAAATTGACCACAATCAAATTCAGATCCTGGAAGCGGCTAAACTCCAAAACCGATCGCAGGGCGATCGCCTGTAACCCTTGCAACTGAAAATTCGCATAGTCTCCATCATAGGTCCCGGTGACCCGAGCATGATTCTGATAATACTGCTGCGGATCAAAGCGATTGGGAATCGCCAAAAAGCCATTGTCATGGAGTAGCGGTTCATCAGCCGGGAGTTGAGCCGTCTCCTCCGTTGGCGCGATCTCGGGCGTTGGGCGATCGCTCAGGGTCTGGGCCAGCCAATCCTTGAGCGCATCCCGTTGAGGATAGGCCGCCGAATAGTGAGCCACGAGATCTTGCAACTGCTCATCGAGAGCCTGATAGCGATCGCTGACTCGTTCAAACAGCGATCGCTCCGGGATCACCGGTTCCGCCTCCAAAGACGACTCAATGGGCCGGAATCCCCGTTGAATCTGTTGATAGCCCGGCGATCGCACGAGCGCCTCATACGTCGCATCCTCACGACCACTATTAAACGCCCGCGCCCCATCAGCCCAGATAATCGTCTGAGGGAGGCGATCCGGGGGGATAATCTCCTGTAACAGCAGATTCACCACCTGAGCCGTCGCCCCATTAATCCCCAAATTAAACACCCGCAGAGCCGGATATCCCTCCTGCTTCAACTGTTCTCGTAACACCGTCGGATGAATCCCGCGCAACGCCCGAGAACTTCCCACCACCAGCACATCGGGAACCCCATGCTGGTCCACATAGTCCCGATAGAGCGCCAACTGGCGATCCATCTGCTCACTATTGAACGTGGGAAACTCCACCTCCGGCTCTCGAAGTAAACGAATCTCCCCCATCTGGGCCGCCACCACCTGAGGTCGGCTCGGCGTTGCGGTAAAGCCAGCGCGATCGAACGCATCCTCATCTAACCCTTCAGCCTGAGACAACTCAGGAAGCTGGATATCATACTCAAACTCCGTCTCCTCATCAAGCGGTTCCACCGCCAACGTCGGCGGGGGAGCCAGAGCCTGCTGACGGCGTTCTAGCGCCTCACTGGCCAGCCAATCGGCCTGAATCGTCAGCACAGATCCCAACAATCCCCAAATCAGTACTATCGGTACCGTGACCTGAGGTCGCTGCGGCTGCTCCGTCGTCGCCGATTCCGGTAGAGACTCCCGTGGTCGGAAGAGACTGCTGCGACAGAGCCAGTCTGAGAGGGTCTGGCCCGAGGTTTTCTCAGTTGTCGATGAGTCTTGGAGATCTTCGGGGGCCTCGGGTTCCACCGCCGTCGTCAGATCCAGGGGAACCCCATCGAGGGGTTGAAACTCCGGGACATCGGGTTGGCGATCGCGAGGGGTCTGGCTCGGCTGATCCGCCGTCGTCGCAAAATCGACCCCATAATTCCAGCGCGGCTTCCGTTGGCCACTGCGGCGGCCATAAACCCGTACCCCCGCCAAATGGGTTAACTCCAACTGTCCCAAAAACTTAACAATAGCCGGTGCAATCTCCGACTGTACCGGACAGGTGAGTCCCTCGCTCATAATATGCAAGAGCGCCCCCTTGCGATGAATTTGAATGCGAATCCCGCCCGTGGCTAATTTTTCCGTTAACGAGGGGTTGAGTAGCCGCTCCAAAATAAACGTCAACGCCGAGAGACTCCCACCCCGAGCCAGTTCCAGAGCCGAGGGAACCAAATCCGGTCGTTGGCGAGCCGGTAGATCCTCCCAAGCCACCCAAACCGGCGTTTTCGGTTGAGGGAAACTGGCTTCATAGGGAATATCGACCGCATAGACCGTCGCCCCGAGAATCCCGCGCGGGGCCAAAGACTGAAGCACCGCCGAGAGTTTGTCCATCACCGCCTCACGGCTTGGGAACGTCTCCAGGCTCAGTTGTCCATAGTGGAGAGGACTACAGACCAGATGTAGCGTCGAATCCTTGAGAACCGCCGACAGTTGTAGATCAAACGGAGCGATGGCCCGATTCAGCCGTAAAGCGATCGCCGCCACATCTCCCCAGCGAGCCCAGGCCTCAATCGTGCGATCGCTCGGCGTGAGATCCACCCGTAACACCCATTCAGGCCGCGACTCCCCACTAACCTGTCCCAAGAGAACCGCATCCCGAAACCCGCGTAAATTGAGATCTCGTAAACAGCGGGCGATCGGTTGCGCCAACAGAGCCGCATCCGGCGCATAGGCCGACTCACAGGAAATCCAGAGACGACGGCCACCCCGGTGACGCTCAATCCGTTTCACCGACACCCAAACATCCGTCGAGATCTCCTGCAACGCCCGCTCAACGGTTTCAATTAACGTTTTCTTACTGGCTTTGCGGCGTACCTGAGAACCATCGGGCGGGGGGTCAGCCTCCCTCGTCTCCGCCTCCTGGGGTGACGAGGGAGGCGGCGCGGCCACCGTAAACCGAACCGTCCAATCCGGCTGCTCAAACGGCGGCGTCTCACTCGGGGGAGCCGATAGCGATCGCCCATACAGACACACCCGATCAATCGGTGGCGCATTAGCCGGGAGAGGACGATCCTGATGAATCGCCTGAGACAGCCGGGCCATCACCCGAGGCGCATCGGGACAGTTCTCCCCCCAACACCAGAGGTGCAAATCGCGATCGCGGACCGACACAGCAATCGAGACCCCCGGCAGATTCAGCGCCTGGTCGGCCCAGGGGGTTAAGTCAACGGTCGTCCCCGCTTGCGGAGCATTGTCTGTATTCAGTACCACCAATCACGTCCTGACTTGACTGCTGTGCAATTCATGTGCGACTCATCAACGAGGCAATCGCCGTTAGATCCCTGGCCGCGAATTAGCAGGTTCGCGAGGATTAACCTATCCTAGACCCAAGCGAGTCTCGGCCAACAAACCCACCTCGGCCAGAGATTGAGTTTTGCCTCTATTTGCAGTAGGAAAGAATTAACGATCATCGACTGATCCCATTCTGGCATATCGTTCTGGCATATCGACCGATCTAATTTTCAAGAGGGCTAGTCTCATGGAATCCTATAATAACTCAGGTCATCACCCCGAGGTCAGCGCCTCCGGGGCAACCCTGGCCAACATCCTTGTCGGAGTGGCCACGGCTCCTGTCCTGGCCGGACTCTGGGGCGCTCAGGCGCTGCTTGAGTCCAGCATTGCGCTCGGACAAGCCAGCGAGGAGTTATTTCGGGGCGATCGCCTCCCCGTTCTCAACGTCCCCAGCGACGAGTCCAACCCAACCCACGCCGAATCGGGTTAATGTCTGTCACGCAGACTACAACATAAAACGAGGATTTGTTGACAGAATAAACTGTTTTCTGACGACAAGATCCCCAGTCTGCCCGTTCTGCTCAGTTCACAAGTCTCTAAGGCGTTCGGTTATCATATCTTCGCCGGTTCGACCCGCTTGGGCGTACAGTGACAGCAGCGGGCAAACACCAGGAAACCTGCCCCAACATTGGCAAGCCGCCTAATCCGAGTATCATAATGAGTCCAACCCTTGAGAGAACCGATCGCCCATTCAACGTCTCCTCCACTTCAGACGTTCGACTGCGTCACCGTCTCAAAGTCGTTGAGGACTTGTGGGAGTCCGTACTGCGTCAGGAGTGCGGTCAACAAATGGTTGACCTCCTACATGAACTTAACCCCATGCAAGCCGAAGGCGGACAAGCGCCGAATCTCGAAGATTCTCCCGTCGTTCGCAAAATTGAACAACTTGACCTCAACGATGCGATCCGCGCCGCCCGAGGCTTCGCTCTATACTTCCAACTGATCAACATCGTTGAACAACACTATGAACAGCGCGATCAGCAAAAAGCCAACGTCAGCAACAATTTAACCTTTACCGAGGAGTCCATCTCGCGAGTTGAGTCCCCCGAAGAGGGCTTCCCTGACGCGAATCTCCCGTCGGCGGAGACCAGTCAAACCCCAGAACGGGGAACCTTTGGCTCCCTGTTTCCTCAATTGCGACAACTCAATGTTCCCCCGAACCTGATTCAGAAATTACTCGATCAACTCGATATCCGCCTCGTCTTCACCGCTCACCCGACCGAAATTGTACGGCGCACCATTCGCGGCAAACAACGTCGTATCGCCCGCGTCTTACGCCAACTCGACCGGGTTGAAGATGGCCTGCATTCGATGGGACGGGCCTCCTCCCTCGAAGCCGAAGCCCTCCAGGAGCAACTCATGGAGGAAATTCGCCTCTGGTGGCGGACCGATGAATTACACCAATTCAAACCGACAGTCCTCGATGAGGTCGAATATACCCTGCACTACTTCACCGAAGTGCTGTTTGACACCCTGCCCCAACTCTATCAGCGGCTCAAACGGACCCTCAAAGTCTCCTTCCCCTATATCGAACCGCCAAGCTACAACTTCTGTAAATTTGGCTCCTGGGTCGGGTCCGATCGCGATGGAAACCCGTCCGTAACCCCTCGTGTAACTTGGCAAACCGCCTGTTATCAACGGAATCTAGTCCTAGAGAAGTATATCGATGCCATTGATAGCCTCAGTGAGTCTCTGAGTCTATCTCTCCATTGGAGCGATGTGCTACCGGAACTGCTCGAATCCGTCGAACAGGATCGGCTGCAAATGAGCGAAGTGTACGATCGCCTCGCCATCCGCTACCGCCAAGAACCCTATCGCCTGAAACTGGCCTATGTGCAGAAACGGCTCGAAAACACCCGCGATCGCAACCTCAGCCTCTACCACGCCGAAGACTGGCGACAGCAAATCCGCGAAGTCAACAGCATCCCCGTCTATCGCTCCGGCTCCGAGTTTCTAGCAGAACTGCAACTGATTCAACGCAACCTCTTTGAAACCGGCTTGCAATGCAGCGAACTCGATACCCTCATCTGTCAGGTCGAAATCTATGGCTTTAACTTGGCCCATTTAGACATCCGCCAAGAATCCTCACGCCATGAAGAGACCCTCAATGAGTTGACGGAGTATCTACAAATTCTCCCCAAACCCTATTGCGAACTGACAGAAGCCGAACGGGTAGAGTGGCTGACCAAAGAACTGCAAACGCGCCGGCCCTTGGTTCCGACGGAATTACCCTTTTCGCCGATTACCAAGGAAACCATCGAAACCTTCCGCATTGTCCGGCTGCTACAACAGGAATTTGGCACCGAACTCTGTCAAACCTACATCATCAGCATGAGTCGCCAAGCCAGCGACCTCCTAGAAGTGCTGTTACTCGCCAAAGAAGCCGGCCTCTATGACCCCGCCACCGGCACCGGAACCCTACAAGTGGTTCCCCTGTTTGAAACCGTCGAAGACTTGAAACGAGCTCCTTCAGTCATGAAGGATTTGTTTGAATTACCCCTCTACCAAATCCTCCTCACCGGCGGCTACGGACGAGAAGACTCCTCGTCGACGCCCCTCAGTCCCTCCCTGCAAGAGGTGATGCTCGGCTATTCCGACAGTAACAAGGACTCGGGCTTCCTCAGCAGTAACTGGGAAATCCATAAAGCGCAAAAGTCCCTGCAAGCCGTCAGCGAGCCTTACGGGGTGAAACTGCGCATCTTCCACGGACGCGGCGGTTCCGTCGGCCGGGGTGGGGGTCCCGCCTACGAAGCCATTTTGGCTCAGCCAGGACGCACCATCGATGGCCGCATTAAAATCACCGAGCAGGGAGAAGTGTTGGCCTCGAAATACTCCCTTCCTGAGTTGGCCCTCTATCACCTCGAAACCGTCACCTCGGCGGTGATTCAATCGAGTTTATTGGGGTCGGGCTTCGATGACATCCAACCCTGGAACGAGACCATGGAGGAGTTGGCCCACAAATCTCGGCAACATTATCGCTCTCTGGTCTATGAAGAACCCGATTTTATCGACTTCTTCATGCAAGTGACGCCGATTGAGGAGATTAGCCAACTGCAAATTTCCTCCCGTCCCTCCCGCCGTCGTCAAGGGAAGAAAGATATCGGCAGTTTACGGGCCATTCCTTGGGTGTTTAGCTGGACGCAAAGCCGCTTCTTACTCCCGGCCTGGTACGGCGTGGGAACCGCCCTCAATGAGTTCTTGCAGGAGAAACCCGAGGAACATCTGAAGCTGTTGCGCTATTTCTACATGAAATGGCCCTTCTTCAAAATGGCCATCTCCAAAGTGGAGATGACCCTGGCCAAAGTGGATTTACAAATCGCCGAACATTATGTGCGGGAGTTGAGCCATCCTGAAGATCGCGATCGCTTTGCGGTGATTCTCGATCGCATCGTCGATGAATATCATCAGTCACGGGACCTGGTTCTACAAATTACCGGCCATAAACATCTCCTTGATGGTGATCCTGGCTTACGACGCTCGGTGCAGTTACGCAACTCCACCATTATCCCCCTGGGATTGTTACAAGTGTCCTTACTCAAGCGCCTGCGTCAACATGGCAAAAGTGCCACCCCAGGGGTGATTCACTCGCGCTATAGCAAAGGTGAATTGCTGCGCGGGGCCTTGTTAACCCTCAATGGGATTGCGGCCGGAATGCGTAACACCGGGTGAATTCCCCTCCAGACCGGCCCGAGTCCCCATCCTAGCCCCTCGCGATCGCGGTGAGTTGGCGTTGAGTCGGCGTTGAGTTTTGCCGATCAGCCCGACTACACCGCAAAACCATTTAAGATGGGTAACTAGGCCTGTTTATTCTTTTGCTACTAACGTCATGTTTGTTCTGGCAGCGATCGCAGTTATCGCCATTCTCATCGCCGTTCACGAGCTAGGTCATTTCCTCGCGGCTCGCTGGCAAGGCATCCATGTCAACCGCTTTTCGATTGGCTTTGGTCCGATTTTGCTCAAATACCAAGGCCCGGAAACCGAATATGCTGTCCGCGCCTTCCCCCTCGGTGGGTTTGTCGGCTTCCCCGATGACGATCCCGACAGCACCATCCCCGAGGATGACCCCGATTTACTCCGCAATCGGCCCGTTCTCGATCGCGCGATCGTCATTAGCGCTGGCGTCATCGCCAACCTAATTTTCGCCTATCTGGTTCTCATCTTCCAAATCGGCTCCACGGGCATTCCCAGCGGCTTCAACGCCGAACCCGGTGTCGTCGTCCCTCAAGTGATGGCCGTCGATAGCCCCGCCGCGCGGGCCGGCTTAGAAGACCTCGATCTCATTGTCGCCATTGACGGCAACTCCCTAGGGGCGGGAGAATCGGCCATCTTCGATCTCAAAGAGACCATCGAAGATAACCCAGAAACCCCCATTTCCCTAACCGTTGAACGCAATGACGAACGCCTCTCCCTAACGGTCATCCCCGAACGGGGAAGCGACGGAAACGGGCGCATTGGCGTACAACTAGCGCCCAATGGGGAACGGGTGTATCGTCAAGTTCAAAACCCCTTGGAGGTGGTGGGGATTGCCGCCAAACAGTTCCAAGTCATTTTTGTCAATACCCTCAAAGGCTTTTATCAGCTCATCACCAACTTCGAGAGTACCGCCGGCCAGATTGCGGGTCCCGTCGGGATTGTGGCTCAAGGCGCTGATTTTGCGGCCCGCGATGCCATGAATCTCTTGTTTTTTGCGGCGGTGATTAGTGTCAACCTAGCGATTATCAATATCTTGCCCCTACCGGCCTTAGATGGCGGCCAATTGGCCTTTCTACTGGTTGAGGGGATGCGCGGGAAACCGGTTCCGGTGCATATCCAAGATGGGGTGATGCAATCGGGGTTGCTCTTGCTGCTGGGATTGGGAATTTTCCTGATTGTGCGCGATACCAGCCAACTGGAATGGGTGCAACAACTCAGCCGCTAAGCGAACTCTCTATGGTTGCCAAATCTGTGTCTGAGCAACAACGGGCCGGGGAAATTTTGAGGCGTTTGACAGCGTTATATCCTGATGCAACCTGTAGCCTCGACTATGAGAGTCCGCTGCAATTACTCGTGGCGACGATGCTTTCGGCTCAATGTACCGATGAACGAGTTAACAACGTCACCCCGGCCTTGTTTGCGCGTTACCCCGATGCGATCGCCTTGGCGGGAGCCAACCTGGAGACGTTGGAAGCCTTGATTAAATCCACCGGCTTTTATCGCAATAAGGCCAAAAACATTCGCGGCGCGAGCCAGATGATTCTGGAACGCTTTGACGGCCAAGTTCCTCAAACCATGGAGGCGTTAACTCAACTCCCTGGCGTGGCCCGGAAAACGGCCAATGTGGTTCTTGCTCATGGGTTTGGGATCAATGCTGGGGTGACGGTGGATACTCATGTGAAGCGCTTGAGTCAACGGCTGGGACTCACGGATGAGGAGAATCCCGTGAAGGTGGAGCGGGCCTTGATGCCCTTGTTACCCCAGTCAGACTGGGAAAATTGGTCAATTCGTCTCATTTATCATGGACGAGCGGTGTGTAAGGCCCGTAAGCCCAATTGTGGGGATTGTGTGTTAGTCGATCTCTGTCCGGTGGGGTTGGGGGGTTAGGTCATGCGATCGATGGTGCGATATTGGATGGCTTCGGCGATGTGAGGGGCCTCGATGCGATCGGCTTGGGCCAGATCGGCGATGGTGCGGGCCACTTTGAGGATGCGATCGGTTCCTCGGGCCGATAAGCCTAATTTACGAATCGCCGCCTCCAGTAATCCCTGACTGGCCTCATCGAGTTGACACCAGCGGCGCAAATGATGACGTTGCATCTCGGCGTTACAGCGAATTGGCTCAGCGGCGAAGCGCTCTGAGGCGTAGTCTCGGCCCATCTTGACCCGCGATCGCACCGAAGCGGAGTTTTCACCCAGGCCAGGCTGTAAAATTTCTTCGGATTTGAGACGATTGACGACCACTTGCAAATCAATACGGTCCATGAGTGGCCCCGAGAGTTTGGCCCAATATTGGTCTCGTTGTCGGGGTGAACAGGTGCATCCTTGAATCGGATCGCCATAATAGCCACAGGGACAGGGATTGGTACTGGCGACAAGGGTAAAGCGAGCCGGAAATTCCACCGATTGACGGGTGCGGGAAATGGTGACTTGGCCATCTTCGAGGGGTTGACGCAGAAATTCCAAGACATTCCGTTTAAACTCGGTCAATTCATCGAGGAATAAGACACCGCGATGGGCCAGGGAAATTTCGCCGGGTTTGGGATAACTACCACCGCCGACGAGAGAGGGACCACTGGCGGAATGGTGGGGACTGCGGAAGGGACGTTGACTGATGAGTTGGCCGCGATCGCGCAATAACCCAGCCACCGAATGAATTTGCGTCACCTCCAAGGCTTCAGGCAAACTCAGAGGTGGTAGAATCCCCGGTAAACGCCGCGCCAACATAGTTTTACCGCTCCCCGGCGGTCCGACAAAAATCAGATTATGTCCCCCAGCCGCCGCAATTTCCAGGGCGCGTCGTGCATGGGCCTGTCCTTTGACATCTTTGAGATCTAAGCCCACATCCTCACGACTGGCTAGGGCCTGTTGCAAATCGACCACCGTGCGCGGGAACTGGTCCGGTTGATCGAGAAATCGGGTCACCTCCGCCACCGAACGAAAGCCATAAACCGACAGGCCCGCAATCACCGCCGCCTCTTTCGCATTGGCCTCGGGAACCACTAGCCCCGTCATTCCCATCTCGGCCGCCGCCGCTGCAATGGGAAGCACTCCGGTGACGGGCCGTAAACTACCATCGAGGGAGACTTCTCCGAGAAACAGATAATCCCCCAGCAGTTGGGGATTGATTTGTTCTGACGCCGCCAGAATCCCCAGACTGATGGGTAAGTCAAAGCTTGGACCCTCTTTGCGTAGGTCAGCGGGGGTAAGGTTGACGACAATTCGCCGCATGGGAAAGCTGAAGCCGGAATTTCGCAGAGCGGCTTTGACTCGTTCCCGAGATTCTTGCACGGCGGTATCGGGTAATCCCACCACCACGGTTGCGGGAAGTCCGCCAGAGACATCAATTTCGACCCCGACGCGCACGGCGTTGATGCCATAGAGGGATGCACTCCAAACTCGCGCTAACACGATTGATGCTTTTGTTGATTGAATTTGACGGCTTAATTATTTCGGCTTTGGAGGCCAGAGGATATGATCTGCATCACATCGTCGGTCGTCTTCTGTCAAAACTCCGTATAATTACTGGTAAAGCTTTGGTGATTATACGGAAGAGCAAAACCGAGCGTTGAGTTGAAAAGATGATAATGTCTCTGGAAATCGCTCGTTTTTTATGATTTTGCAATCTAGGATGCCTTTGTTGTTTTTACGGTATTTATTTTCAAGGTTTAGCTTGGTTTATCTTGTGAAGTTACTGTACGTTAGGTCAAGATTGAGATGAGCATCAAGAGATACGTTGATATAGCAACCCATAAAGGCTCTAAAAAAAACTAAAACATCGATTCTTGAGGCGATTTAAAGAGGTTTATCTCACGTTAAGTTAATTTTTTGGTATAAATACTGAAGTATGACACCCCTTTCTCAGTAGTTTTGCTGAGCTAAACTGGTATAAATTGTTTTGACATCCTCCCACGCTAATTCAAAGAATATAGCGTGGGATTCCCACCATTACTGATGAGGTTTCCTCTTTCCACGACTCGACTTACCTTGAGGAGTTTCCCCACCAAGGCAGAGGTCGATGTCTCCAGAGGCGTTAATTCCCGTATGCCCTACGGTACGCAATCCTAATTCAAGGATGTTAATAGCTGCGTTATGGTCTCTATCAGCAACAAATCCACAATGGGGACAGCGGTGGGTTCTCATGGATAGAGACTTTTGAACATTCTCCCCACAGTTAGAGCAATTCTGGCTCGTGTACTGGGGAGCCACAGCAACCGTTGCCACCCCAAACACCTTGCCGAAATACTCCACCCACTGACGGAAGGTTGACCAGGCAGCATCTGAGATCGATTTAGCGAGATTATGGTTTTTTACCAGATTTCGCACCCTCAAGTCCTCATAGGCGACCAAGTCGTTAGACCGGACGACGCACAATGCCGTTTTGACGGCAAAGTCTTTACGCTGCCGACTTACCTTGAGGTGCTTTCTCCCTAATCGATTTTTAGCTTTCTGTCGATTTTTAGACCCTTTCTGAGTCTTAGCTAATCGACGTTGAAGGCGCTTAAGCGCTTTCTCAGACTTTCTTAGGTGTCTGGGATTTTCCACCGTCTGACCGTCTGAGTCAGTGTAGAAATGATTTAATCCGACATCTAAGCCAATAACTGTTCCAGTAGGTTCTCGTTCCTCCAACCTTTCTTGGTCGATACAGAACTGAACGTAGTATCCATCAGCGCGACGGACTACTCTCACCCGCTTAATCTGCTTTAACTGGTAGAAATGCAAGTCACGAGTCCCCCACATTTTGAAGCTGCCAGCCTTAAAACCATCGGTGAAGGTAATCGTCCTTCTATCCTCTGACAGCTTCCAACCTGAGGTTTTGTACTCAACTGAATCGCGAGTTTTATACTTCTTGAATTTAGGGAACCCCTTTTTACCGGGAATCTTTTTCTTGCAGTTCTCGTAGAAGCGAGCTATAGCTGACCAGGCTCGTTCTGCCGAGGCTTGACGAGCCATTGAGTTCAGCTTTTTTGCCCAAGGAAACTTTTTGGCAAGAACCGCACAATAGATGTTGAGTTGATATCGTCCAACTTGTTCTCCTTTATTATCCATCCAGTATCTCAGGCAACTGTTACGAACAAACCGAGCCGTACGAATCGCCTCGTCCAGCCGTTCGTATTGCTCTTTGGTTCCTTCTAGCTTGGCCTCAAATACCAGCATGACACCATTGAGTCACTTGACGGGATTGTACCACAGGTGTTGCCGCGATTCATCTCAACGTTGAATCAAAGATTACAACGTGAGCCTTCTCGCGGATTAAGGTAAAAGAGAATATAGCGATATTGAGGTTTCACGTTAAAAGGGGACACCCGGATTCGAACCGGGGAATGGAAGATTTGCAGTCTTCTGCCTTACCGCTTGGCCATGTCCCCATGTCTCTAGCTTTGCCATCCTAACATATCCTCGGTCAACAATGGGAGATTTTTTGAGAAATTGCTGCCAAATGCGATCG
>NZ_JAWOCL010000050.1:0-11447 GCF_046483825.1 Sodalinema sp. | reverse complement strand
AGAAACCGAGTTTCTCCAAGAAACCCGGTTTCTGGTATTCGACCCAAGTTTGCACCGCGCCTCCGCCAAAATAAGAAACCGAGTTTCTGGGATTCACCCCCAAGTAACCAGAATCCACCGAAGAATGTTAAACTAGAGACCTTGATTGTCATGGGAGAGATGTCTAATGGTCGATCGCATTCCGTCCAAATCGTTGCAAACGATTACCACCTTCCTAACCTACCTCGAAGCCGCCAACCGCAATCGGGAAACACCGCCGCAATTCTGGACACAACTCCAAAACTTTCTCCAGGAACTTCAACCCGTAGAAGATAGCCAACCGCGATTAGCCTCATTTATCAAAAACTGGTGTTCCCAACATGAGATTACCTTAGACGATAACGCCTATCCCGAAATTCGCGCCAGCGTCATTGGGAACCAACAGCAAAACCAACAAAATAACCCCAACCTGGCTCAACTTCCCGAAGGAGACAAACCCATCTTAACCGCCAATAAGGCTCTCATTACCCGTCAGGTTGAAGAAGCGCTCGACAAAAACGCGAATGAGTCCTAACCCAGACGTTATTTACGCTCCCAGCCTCTATTGGTTCGCCTATCAATACCATCATGGCTTGGTCATCTCCCCAGAAACCCCCTCCTCTGAAAACCTAGAGGGGATAAATCTGCATTGGCTGAAACAGCGGTATCAAGATATCCTGGACCCCTTCGGGATTAACCCCTCCCTCTCCCTGCGAACGGATACCCCCAACGGAACCTCCGAGTTACTGACCCCAACCTCGCCTCAATCTCTCCACCAATACGAATTTATTAGCACAAAAGATGAGAAACTGCAAGGATTTCTCTATCCTCAATCCCTTCATGATTGTTACGCTCTCAACCTCAATCTCTTCTGTCCTGAACAATTCGGACTAGATGGTTATATACTGTCTGACCTTAGAAACCTCAATCCCAATCATTGTTTTAACCCCCAATGTCCGCCACCCCTGGGGGATGTGGGACAAACGCTGCTCTTAACGGCTTATTTAGAGGGGTCGCCACCGGAAAATATCCGGGAATTAGATGGTTTAGCGAGACGCTGTTGGCTCAATTTCTTTCATCTCCCCCCAGACTCGTCTTCTGACAAGTTTCCACCGTTATATCGCGCCTACGACTGTCTAGGGGGCTATCTCTATGAATATGGCAATCCTAAACAGACAGCGGCGGAAAATCCCTATGGTCATTTGTTAATTTGGTTTTTATTTGATGAAACTCCAACCCTCAAGTTACAGGAGTTTTATTGGGATTTACCAAGCTTATTTTTATACTATCACAAAGTGCGACAAATGTATTTAAGTAGTCGCATCTTTTACAATAAAGCGGATAGTATTGTTAATGAAACTGAGGGAGTATTAAATAAATTTAATTTTAAGTATTTAAATAGTCAGAAAACGGGCCAGTTATCGGAAAAAGAGTTGGCAGAGTTAAAGGGAAAGCTCAAACTACTGCTCAAGGAGTCGTTAGCGTATTCCAAGGAGTTACGCAATTTGGAATATGCTCACAATAGTATTGCCATTAACAGCGGTAATTATCAAGCTATTTTGGAGCATATGGAACAACGGATTCAGGAGCCGTTGTCTCCGTTTCGGGTGTTTGTGGAGAAGGAGGCGATCGCCTTTCAGAAGCAAATCCGAGCGGACTTAAACTATTTCAATCCGGGGTCAAATCTGCTCAATCAATCCATCGCCACCATTCGGGGATTAGTGGAAGTGGATCAAGCCGAATGCGATCGCCGTCGTCAAGCCTGGGAAAAAGAGCTATCCCAGCAACAACAAGACGCCAATGAAGACTTACAAGACCAAATCCAGTCAATTGGGGTGGGGATTGCAGCGGGAGCGATTGTCGCCTCCACATCAGGATTGATTACCGAGAAACTTCCCTTACCGAGTGACGAACCCCAGGGACGAAGTTTACCAGCACCCATCCTATTTTTACTGGTTTTAGGATTGAGTGTCTTTTGTTCCTGGGGAGCTTGGAAAACGACTAAGCAATGGATTGAGAAAAATCGCCCCAACCGCATTAATTCGGGAGAGGCGAAACCGGGAATGGACGTAACCGAGATTAGCCAGGTTACCCAAGACGAAAGTTCAAACGATATTGGTGATCAGTAGAATCGGTTCCGGTGGGCCTTCTCGCGACCTTGACTTAACGTTAAATTCGTTACGTTAAATTCGTTAAATTCGTTGTCAGATGTCTAGCCAGTCGGGGCGAAAAACCAGTTGGGGCGAAAAAATGGGATTAAATTCATGCACCATCCCAGAAAAATCATGCTATAATGAAAACATACCTTCAATAATCCATGGAAAGGCGGGAGGGGTTCTCGGTTATAAACTTGGAACCAAACATCCAACCTGCAAGTACGCTTGACTTAAAAATCAACACCTTCAAAACCAGAGCCATCTCAATCAGCCAACAACGCAGCGTGAGCAACTCAGCCCTGTCCAGGACGACGCAGAGGAATCCGCAGAATAAACTCCGTCCCTTGCCCCAAGCGGGACTGACAATCAATCGAGCCGCCATGCTTATCCACCACAATCTGACGGCAAATCGACAAACCTAGGCCCGTTCCTTGGCCGACACCCTTCGTCGTAAAACTGCGCTCAAAAATGCGCGATCGCACCGCCTCAGACATCCCCCGACCATTATCCGCCACGCGAACCACCGCCCAATCCCCATCCTCAGACAAAGCCGTCGTCAACGTAATCTGATTCGGAGTTCGTTGCAACATCTGAAAACTCATCCCCTGACGGGCTTCTTCTAACGCATCAATGGCATTAGCAATCAAATTGGTAAACACCTGATTCAACTGTCCCGCAAAAGCTTGCACCTCCGGCAACGAGCCGTAGTGACGCAGCACCTGAATCTCGGGGCGTTTCGGATTGGCCTTGAGACGATGCTTGAGAATCAAAAGCGTACTTTCGAGACCATCATGGAGATCATAGCGAACCGGCTGATCGCGATCGCTGCGAGAAAACGTCCGTAACGCCTTACTAATCTCGCGAATGCGATCGACCCCCACCTGCATCGACGCCATCAACTTGGGCGCATCCTCCAACAGATAATCCAAATCCACCTCCTCAGCATGATCCAAAATCTCCTCATCCGGCTCAGGAAGGCGATCGCGATACAACTGCAAATGCTCAATCAAATCCCGAATATAATTATCCGCCAGAGTCAAATTGCCCACAATAAAGCCCACCGGATTATTAATCTCATGAGCAATCCCAGCCACCAACTGCCCCAAAGCCGACATCTTCTCACTTTGAATTAACTGATGTTGCGCCAAATCCAACTGAGCCAGAGAGCGTTCCAACTGCTCCGCCCGTTCCCGTTCCCGTCGTTCCGACGCCTGCAAACTCTCATAAAGCGTCGCATTCTCAATCGAAATCGCCGCCTGAGAACAGAGCAAGCGCAATAAATCCAAGCGTTCGTGAGTAAACGCCCCCACCGTCAAATTATTCTCCAAATACAGCACCCCCACCAACTTTCCTTGCCGTTCAATCGGCGCACAGAGGAGCGATCGCGGGCGATATTGCTGAATATAAGGATCATTCGCAAACCGTTCAGGGCCGCCCACCCCTCCGAGTAAAGGCGAAAAACGGGTCGCCCCGACCGTCGCCGCATCATCCAACGCCACCGACTCCCGCCGCCGCGCCACATAATAAATCACCGAATGGGGCAACAACTCACAATGCTCCAAAGGCAGTCCCTGACGAACCGTAATCCGTTCCGTCGTCACCGTTCCCGCCGCCTCCACAAACAACGGCGGCACCTCACCCCGAGGTAGAGTCTCATCCGACGCCGCCAAAATCAAAAAGCCCGTTTGCGCCCCCGCATTTTCCAAAACAATCTCAATCAACTTGCTCAACAGCGACTCCAAGACAATCTCACTCGAAAGCGCATGAGTCGCCTTAATCGCCGTCACCCGATCGAACATCTCCCCCGACGACACATCCATCGACGTCTCTAAAATCGTTTCCAACGGCGCATCCGTCAGCGTGGCATTGAGAGGATCACTCCAGGTCTGATCCAGCGTCGGGGCCAGCGGTTGCGACCTCGAGACCCGGCGCACCAACGCCCCCGCCCCCCAGATCTGATAATGGCGTTCAGCCCCTTGTCGATAGACATGGGCGATCATCTCCCGTCCAGCCACCCGATAGAACCGGGCCGCCTGCTCATGAGCGATCGCCGCATCAAACCAGCGGCCCAACTCCTTCGCCTTGGCAATCGCCGCATCATACTGCTGCATCGCCGGCCACACCTCCCCTCGCTGCTGGCATAACTCCGCCTGCACCAGCAACAGCAATGGCTCAAAATTCTCTGGAACCCGTTGCGCCCAGTCCGCCAAGCGATCGCGATCGCCCTGGGCCGCCAACAACTCCTCAGGGGACAACGGCACTCGCAGCCGCGCCAACAATTGATAGGCCAACTGATAGCCCCCATCCACCAACCCCAGAGCCATCCCCGAGAGACGCTCACTCCGTCGAGCCGTCGCCAGAGCCTGATCCCACTCACCAAACAACAGATCCTCGAGAAGCGTCACCAGAGTTTGCCAATAGTCCACCAACGCCCCCGCCTCTGGAGACAGCATCGCCGCCCCCCCCTCACCAGCCGCACTCTCAACGCCCTCACCCAGCAAACGACTTAAAAACGGCTGCCAAATTTGCCCCAGGGCCATCCCTAAGCGGGGATAAGTTCCCTGGAGACTGGCGATCGCCATACTCTGCCCCAACCGCACCGCCGAGAGCGTCGGTTCTCCCCAAAACAACTGCCCACAATAGGAAAACGCCGCCTGAACCAACGCCGAGAGCCATCCCTGTTCCCGCGCCAGCAGCAATCCCTCTCGCAGAGACGGTAACGTCTGAGACAGCGGCTTAAACCAGGGTTGAACCCGGGCCGCCAACAGCACTTGCACCCTCGTCGCCAACTCCGACGACTGAATCCCCAACGTACAAGAGCGCAACCCATCGAGGGCCAACTCCGCCCCCTGCTCAGCTTGCGGCCAGCCTCCGTGAGCCGCCCCCAGAGCCGCCACCCAAGCAAACATCACGGCAGATGGTCCCCAAGTTCGGCTCCCCCCCTGGGACTCTAACACCTGCAACTGAGTGGCGATCGCCCGCTCCAGAAGCGCCGCATCCGTCAACGACGCCAACTCCGCCAAAACATCCAGACCTTGCAGAGCCAACTCAAGCCCAGGGGAGAGCGTCTCAAATGTTCCCGACACGGACTCTGGTAGGGGCATATACACGACCCTAGCCGCTTCCGGGGCAAAAGAAACCCTCAACCGCTCAAACAGCTTCTGAGCCATCTCTAGGGCGAGATCACGGTCTTGCAACACCCCATAAAAGCGCAGTTGTTGAAAATAGGCTTGGGCCATTTCCCAATCCGTTTGCGCCTCCCGCAACACCGTCGCCAACAACACCTCACTGCGATAGCGCGGAATCCGGTTAAATCTCGGTGGTCGCCCTTGCACCAAGGCCACTTCCACCTCTAAGGCGGCTAGATAAACCGCCATTGTCAGATCATAATCTCGTTGCCAACCTTCATCCCCCAGAGCAATCCGGCTCACATCCAAATAATCACTGGCCGTCTCCCAAGCACTGGCCGCCTTCGCTTTACGAGCCGCCATCAGGTTCAACCGAGCCAACTGTTGCCGTTCTTGAGGATGAACCATTAACGCGGCCCCGGCATTAAACTGATTGACAATCTCAAAAATGCTGTCCTCCAGAGCCTCTGGAGGCGTACTGGCTAAGAGAAGTTTACCGATTTGCACCCGCACATCCTGGCGAATCTCGGGGCTAATCAGAGCTAGGGCCGCCTGTTGGACGCGATCGTGCCCAAAGGTATAGCGAATCGGCAGTTTCGCAATTTCGGCATCCTCAGCTTCGTTCTCTGTGGACGCATCTAGGGTCAAGGGAATTTTATAGGCTTCATTGAGGGGGATGATCAGTCCCTGGGCGATCGCCTCCCATAAATCGGCCGCCGTGCGACGGGGCGATCGCTCATTCACCACCGACAACACTCTCAAATCAAAGCGATTGCCAATGCAAGCGGCTAACATCAGTAAATTTTGGGTTTCTTGGGGCAAGGTTTGCAACTTGCGCACCGTCAAATCAATCACATTCTCGCAAATTTCGACGGAGGCCAGGCGATCGCTATCCCAACACCAACGCCCCTCAGACCCGTCGAAAAACAACAATTCATCTCGGGCCAACGACAGCAATAACTGGGTCAAGAAAAAGGGATTCCCATCAGTTTTACGCCACATCAAATCGGCGAACGGACAGACCTCCGACTCAGACAGCGCTAAACTATCGGCAATCAGAGATTGAACGCAGGCAAAATCTAAACCTTTGAGCTTCAACTGTTCTGGACGAATCCCCTCCCGTTGCAATTCTTCGAGAGTTAACAGCAAAGGATGATTGGCATTGACTTCATTATCCCGATAAGCCCCCACCAGTAATAGGGGTTTGCCTCGCTCAGTACCTGAGCGCAGCAACAAATCCGCCAACAGCTTAATCGACGCCGTATCGGCCCATTGCAAATCATCGAGAAATAAGACCAACGGATGACCCGGTTGGGCGATCGCCTCGAAAATCCGGCAAAATAGCTCATGTTGAATCCGCGCCGGGATCTCTCCGGGCCAAGGGAGTTCTCGAAGTTCTGAAGAACTCGGACTCTCCAACACCTCCGCCAATTCCGGCAACAGATGCAACGCCAACGTTTGATAGTCCACAGCGGCGACAGCGGGCAAAATGACCGAATTTCGTTGACGAATCTCCTCCAAGACACGGGGAACCTTGACCCGAGGCCGTGAACCTGGGACATCTAAGTCGGATGGCGCTGTCGTTGCCCCAGTCGAAGTCCCAGCCGAGGCCACATCAGACGTGCCATACAGAGACGTCGCCCGAATTGGCTCAGCCAAGGCCGCTGTCAAACAGGTTTTAACGGCATTCAGCCGTTGCTGATTTTCAGCCAGTAATTGTTCTAAGATATCCAGGATGGCTTGACGAAAGCCGAAATAGGGCAGATTGCCTTTTAACTGTTCAAATTTACCCGCTGCAAAATAGCCGCGATACCGGGCAACGGGACGATGAATTTCTTGCACTAATACCGATTTCCCGACCCCAGAATAGCCCGACACCAACAACAGCTCTGCCCCGGCTCCAGACATGACTCGTTCCCCAGCTTCCATCAACCGAGCCACTTCCGATTCCCGTCCGTAGAGTTTGGCGGGAATTTGCAGTTCCGCCGAGCGATCGAATCGAGCTAAGGGGAAGGGAGAAATTGTCTGTTTCTGCTCCAGTTGCGCTTGGCAATTTTCTAAGTCTTTGAGGAGACCAAAGGCGCTTTGATAGCGGTCTTCGGCGCTCTTAGACAGCAGCTTCATCACCACATCGGACAGGGGTAGAGGAATATCCCGATTGAGCAGTTGAGGTGGAGTGGGAACCTTGGCAATATGACAGTGAACTAGCTCTAGGGCATCATGGCTGAGAAAAGGAACTCGTCCCGTTAGGAGTTCGTAGAGAGTGACTCCCAGAGAATAAAAATCACTTTTGTAGTCCAGCCGCCGATTCATGCGCCCGGTTTGTTCCGGGGAGAGATAGGCCAGGGTTCCTTCGAGACTATGAAAGGGCCGATTACTGGTGCTGGTATGGTTTTCTTGGCACAGACGGGAGGTGATGCCAAAGTCAATGAGTTGAAGCTGCTGGCGCTCGGGGTTATAGACAATGTTTGAGGGTTTGATGTCTTTGTGAACCAGTTTGGCCTGATGGAGATCTCGCAGGGCCTTGGCCAGTTGAATGGCGATCTCGATCTGTTTGAGAAAAGCCGTTGGGGAATCGGGAACTGAGGATTCGGCGCTGAAGAGGCGATCGAGGGAAATACCGCCGATATCTCGGTAAATGGCGGCTAAGCGCGGGGTTTGGGTGAGTTCGATCGCCCCCATGAGATACGGACTATCGAGGGACGCCGCAATGTCGTATTCATGACGCAGACGCGCAATTTCGGTGAGTTGAGGATACTCTCGACTCGGGGTTTTGATGATCACCGGCTGGCCATCGCGCTCACGATAGCCCCGATAGACATGGTTCTTGGGACGGGTTCGTCGATGGCGGTTTGAACCGGAACCAAGGCTGGGGCTCGGTTCAACGGCGATCGCTTCGATGATGTGATAGCCAGGAAGTGGAATCATCAAAAGAGGGAACTTCGGAACAGGGAACGGGGAACGGGGAACGGGGAATCGGCCTGGGGTTGCTGTTCGATGTGGACTCTGGCAGCAGAAGGGGTATGGTATAGTCTATGAACCTTGGAATCGGGCCGTGTTGTAGGAGGGTTAGCCATGACAACCAACTCAAGGATGAGTGGATTGAACGGACGTGATTTTTTGAGTCTAACAGACCTGAGTGCCGCTGAGGTTGAGGGGCTGTTGGAACTGGCACGAGCCTTGAAAACCCAAGAGCTAACCCCAAATTGTCAGAAAGTCCTGGGACTCCTGTTCTATAAGGCCTCCACGCGAACTCGTGTTAGTTTTTCGGTGGCGATGTACCAGTTGGGAGGTCAGGTGATTGATCTCAATCCTAAGGTAACTCAGGTTGGCCGTGGGGAACCGTTAGCGGATACGGCGCGAGTGTTAGATCGCTATTTGGATGTGGTGGCCATTCGCACCTTTGCTCAGGCGGATTTGGACGCCTTTGCTCATTATGCCAAGATTCCCGTGGTCAATGCTCTGACGGACTTGGCTCACCCTTGTCAGGCCTTGGCGGATTTGTTGACGCTCCGGGAGTGTTTTGGCGACATTCGTGGTACAACGGTGACCTATGTCGGTGATGGGAATAATGTCGCTCATTCGTTGATGCTCTGTTGCGCTCTGCTAGGGGTGAATGTGCGAGTCGCCACACCGCCCGGGTTTGAACCTCATTTGCAGGTGGTGGAGAAGGCTCGTCATTTGGCCGGCGATCGCGCCAAGGTTGAACTCCTCAATGACCCCATCGCCGCTGTTCGAGGGGTTCAAGCCATTTATACTGATGTTTGGGCCAGTATGGGACAAGAGGCCGAAGCTCGCGATCGCATCCCCGTTTTTCAACCCTATCAGGTCAATGATGACCTCATCGCTCATGCGGATTCTCAGGTGATTCTCCTCCATTGTCTCCCGGCTCACCGAGGGGAGGAAATTACCGATGAAGCCATCGAAGGACCTCATTCTCGGGTTTGGGATCAGGCGGAAAATCGGATGCACGTCCAGAAAGCCCTATTGGCCAGTATTCTGGGAGCAGTTTAAGGCAACACTTGCACCTCAAAACAGCACCTTAATGACAGCCAAGACTCACGCGGGTGGACACGCCGGTGATGGGGTTGGTTCCCCGGGCGCGATCGCAGAGTTTGACGACTTGATAGCGGTCTAAGATTGTGCCGGAGAAGTCACAGCCTTCAATGGTGGCGTCGTTAAAGGTGCTGCTACTGGCGATCGCATCGGTAAAGATGGCGTTGCGGAGATTGGCCCGATCAAAAACCACGCGATCGGCAAAGGAGTCGGTTAAATCTACCCCTTCGAGGTTAGCCTCAAAAAAACTACCTTTGGTGAGGATCGTTCCCCGCAGATTGGCGTTCTCGAAGTTAGCCCCCTTCATGTTGGCCCCAGCTAAGGCGGCCCCTTCGAGGTCGGCCTCATGAAAATCGCGATCGCGCAGGTCAGTGAGCGTATAATTAACCGTGTTCTCTTGGGCGATCGCCACCGGGACCATCATCCCCATCCCCAAGATCACAATTAGCAGTAACACCCAAGATTGTCGACACCAGCGAGTAAAAGGGCTCGGTTTGGACGAGTTCAGCCACAGGTTCATGATCGATGTTCCCCTAAAATAGAGCGTTTTCACTTATAGCATGGCAGGGCGGGCATGGCCGCTGAAGCCCCTAGACCCTTGGCCCGCTTAGGCTTGAGCGCCAACTTGTGATCGCGATCGCCTGAGACTGGGGTTGCGATCGCGCCCGACCCTAAGATATCTCACCCATTGACGCGACTTAGGTCTTAGACATAGGCTACCCTATCAGAGATAATTAAATCATTGAGCCAAACGGCTCAGGTTCAACTCGAACCCTCCCGACAGCCAAAACCACCCTCTCATTCCCCCGAATCCCGAGTTATGAAACCCTCCTACACCAGCCATCGCGATCGCATCGCCAACCATTACGTTAAGGCAGCTAATAGTATGACGTTACCGACTTCCGACAAACCAACCCGCGAGAGCTTTATCCTCTATGGAGCTTGGACCATTCTAATCCTCTCCATGTTAGCCATGATTGTGCCGACAGCAAACATTCAATCATCGTTCAACTCTCGCAATTCTGAAACCGTTGAATCGGTAAAGATGAACCTAAATTCTAATTAGAACATTCAATCCAGTTATCCCGTCAACCCTTGCCAAATCAGAATTACAGAGCGCCTAACTCTTCAACCTTAGCTCGTACTGCCTGCATATCTTGCCAAGTCAACCATTTCGGTTTTCCCGTCTCTCGTGATGGATTTCGTAACAAATAGGCTGGATGAAAAATAGGCATACAAAGGCGATTTTCCCATTCAAACCATTGACCGCGAATTTTAGTGATGCCTCGCTTTTCCTTTAACAGGGTTTTAACCGCTACAGCCCCTGTCATGAGAATAACTTTAGGGTTCACTAAACGGATTTGTTCGAGGAGATACGGTTTACAGGCTTCGATTTCCTTGGGGTTGGGGTTGCGATTTCCCGGTGGACGACATTTCACGACGTTGCAGATATAAATATCTTTGTCTGTATCGAAATTAACAGACGCTAAGATATTTTCGAGTAATTCTCCTGAACGGCCGACAAACGGCAATCCTCGCTCATCCTCCTGTTGTCCCGGTCCTTCGCCGATAATGACAATCGGCGCTTGGGGATTCCCCCGAGAAACCACCGCCTGAGTGCGAGTCGCCGCCAGGCCGCAGCGTTGACAGCGTTGACAATGGTCATTCAGTTGCGCGAGGTTATCATAGGTCCCCGGTGCGATCGCCAGCGTCCCATCCGTCGGAATGTGTTCCTTGCATACCGTGGCCGGAGCCTCAGCGGGACTGTCCCCGAAAAGGCTTAATTGGTGTTCGTTCTCAGACATCTCAGACATAACGACGACATAACGACGACATAACAACAAGAGAATCGCTCAGAAAATTCAGACGATTCAACCCCTCTATGTTAAGGCGGGGTGTTGACACTCCCCGCTCTAAAGAGACGGGGATTCTTGGTTCATTGAGATTACTTGCTTAGACAAAATCACTTCTGAAAAAGTAGAGGTATTCTCTCCCCAAGCGTTTATTGGGTCTATCCCAAAAGTTCCCGTATGCCCTACGGTACTTAACCCCTTCTTAAGAATGTTGATAGCGGCGTTTTTATCCCTAT